>NZ_JBHTRF010000099.1:0-27642 GCF_042796115.1 Kitasatospora sp. NPDC056446
GGGCGCGCGGACCTGGCCGCGCGCCCCTCACGTACGTCCGGGGTCAGTCCTGCGGGGTGTGGTACGAGACCAGCTCGGCCATGCCCGGCTCGACGCCCTTCCAGGAGCCGCCGAAGCTGAGCACCGCGATCGCCGCCGTCGGGAAGCCGCCGAGCCGCAGCCGCTCCAGCGCGTCCCGGTCGCCCGCGTCCCCGGCCAGGATCTGGGTCAGGCCCAGCACGCCGGGGTTGTGGCCGACCAGCACCAGGTCGGCGTACTCCTCCGGGGTCTCCTGGAGGACCGCGATGATCTCGCCGGGGCTGGCCTCGTAGACCCGGTCCTCGTACACGGTCTTGCGGGCCCGCTTGGGCAGCTCGTGCGCCGCCAGCTTCCAGGTCTCGCGGGTGCGCAGGGCCGTGGAGCAGAGCACGTAGTCGGGGTTGATGCCGGAGTCGACCAGCCAGCGGCCGGCGTCCGGGGCCTGGTGACGGCCCCGGTCGGCCAGCGGCCGCTCGTGGTCGTCCACGCCGTTGGGCCAGTCGGCCTTGGCGTGGCGGAGAACGATGATCCTGCGGGGCGTGTCGGCGCTCATACCCAGCAAGCTTGGCAGAAAAGCCGTCCGGGGGCGCGGCGCTCCCGGTTGCCGCCACTCCCAGGGGGGTCGGGTGCCGTCACGCCCCGTCCACCGGAGCGGCGGACGGCGGCCGGACGGCGGTCAGCCCATCGAGGTGGCGATGGTGGCGATGACCGCCACCAGCACGACGATGGCGGCGAACGCCAGGGCGATACGGCCGAGCTGCTTGCGGCCGTCGGTCGGATTGGGGTCGAGAACGGGCATGCCGGGATTCTCCCATCCCTGACACGCCCGTCCGCCGGTGGCCCCGCCGCCTTGGCCGGGCCTTGACCTTGCGGGCCGGGGCCTTGACCTTTCCCCGGCCCGACCCCGGCCCCGGCTGTCCGGTCCGGGAGCCGTCAGGCCGCGGCCCGCTCCGCCGGGTGGACCGCCTCGTCCTCGATGTGCCGCGCCATCGCGGCCCGCAGGCCGAACAGCATCTGCGGCACCAGCAGCAGCGCCAGGAAGCCCAGCGGCCAGTACCACTCGCCGGTGACCTGGTAGATCCGGCCGATCAGGATCGGGCCGGGGATGGAGATCAGGTAGCCGACGCCCTGGGCGAAGGCGGACAGCTGGGCCACCCCGCCCGCGGTCCGGGCGCGCAGCCCGATCATGGTCAGCACCAGCGGGAAGGCGCAGTTGGACAGGCCCACCAGGACCGCCCAGACCCACGGCGCGGCGGCCGGGGCGAGCGCCAGCCCGGCGTACCCGGCGATGCCGAAGGAGGCCAGCACGACGACGAACAGCCGCTGGTCGCCACGCCGGGCGGCCAGGTTGGGCAGCACGTAGGAGACCGGCACGCCGATCACCATGGTGACCGCGAGCAGCACCCCGGAGGTGCCCTTGTCGATGCCGGAGTCCTGGAAGATCTTCGGCAGCCAGCCCATCACCACGTACGCGCCGGTGGCCTGGAGGCCGAAGAAGCAGGCCAGTGCCCAGGCCGTACGGCTGCGGGTGATCGGCAGCCTGACCGGGGCGGCGGCGCCGCCCGCCCGCTCGCCGCGCTCGCGCTTGGCGATCAGCACCGGCAGCCAGAGCAGCAGGGCGAGCGCGCCCAGGCCGGCCCAGACGCCCAGGCCGTAGCGCCAGTCGCCGCCGAGGGCGCCGGTCAGCGGCACGGTGACGGCGGCGGCCAGCGAGGTGCCGGCGGACAGCGCCATCGAATAGAGGCCGATCATCGGACCGACCTTCTCCGGGAAGTACCGCTTGATGACCACCGGGATCAGCACGTTGGAGACGGCCACACCGGCCAGCGCGAGCGCGGTCAGCAGCAGGAACACCGCGGTGCCGCCGGCGAAGGAGCGGGCCAGGACGCCCGCGGTGATCGCGCCCATGCCCGCGGTGATCACCGCGATCGGGCCGATCCGCCGGGCCATCGTGGGAGCGGCGAAGCCGAACAGCCCGAAGCAGAGCGAGGGCACCGCGGTGAGCAGCCCGGCGAGGGTGGGGTTCATCCCCAGGTCGGTGCGGACCTGGTCGAGCAGCGGCCCGAGGCTGGTGACCACGGGGCGCAGGTTGAAGGCGGCGGCCGCGATCGCGACGGCGAACAGCACGCCGAGGTACTTGGCGGAGGGGGTGGACGGGGCGGATCCGGCGGGCCGTTCGGTCTGCGGCCGGGCCTCGTTCCGAGGGGAGGCGGAGGTGTCTGCTGCGGGCATGTGCGCCATCATAGAATGATGGGATGAATTGATGCACCTCGGAATTGGCATGATGTGCCGACCGTTCATCCACCGGCCACCTTCCACCCCAGGCCCCACCCGAGCCGTAGTCGCAAGGAGTCACCGTGGCGCTGTCCTCGCCGAGGCGCACCCCGCTGTCCGACCAGGTGATCGCACAGCTGCGCGCCCAGATCACGTCCGGGGAGTGGCCGGTCGGGTCGCGCATCCCCACCGAGGCCGCCCTGGTCGAACAGCTGGGCGTCGCCCGCAACACCGTCCGCGAGGCCGTCCGGGCCCTCGCCCACAACGGACTGCTCGACATCCGGCAGGGCTCCGGCACCTACGTGCTGGCCACCAGCGAACTGGCCGGGGTGATGCACCGCCGCTTCGCCGACGCCGAACAGGCCCAGGTCGCCGAACTGCGGACGGCCCTGGAGACCTCGGCGGCCGGCCTGGCCGCCCTGCGCCGCACCGACCGCGACCTGGAGCTGCTGGACAACGCGCTGGGCCGCCGGGAGGCCGCCTGGCACTCCGGCGACGCCGAGGACTTTGTCCAGGCCGACGCCGCCTTCCACCAGGCCGTGGTGGCCGCCGCCCACAACGACGTGCTGCTCGCCGTCTACGCCGACCTCGGCGAGGTCACCCGCGAGCACCTGCGGCACGACGTCGGACCGGAGCTGATCGCCGAGCGCTACATCGGCCACGACACCATCCTGGACGCCATCCGGGCGGGCGACGCCCAGCGCGCCTCGGTCGAGGCCGGCCGCGCCATCGGCGCCTGCGCGACGGCCGAGGCCTGAGCCGACCGGGCCTCCCGGCCGACCCCCCGGTCACGCGGAACGCCGCTGCCCGGCACCCCCGTGGAAGGGGTGCCGGGCAGCGGCGTACGGGCGGAGGGTCAGGCGCCGATGGCGTGCAGACCGCCGTCGACGTGGACGATCTCACCGGTGGTCTTCGGGAACCAGTCCGACAGCAGCGCGACGACACCGCGGCCGGCCGGCTCCGGGTCGCTCAGGTCCCACTTCAGCGGCGAGCGGTGGTTCCAGGTGTCGGCGAGGTCGCCGAAGCCCGGGATGGACTTGGCGGCCATCGAACCGATCGGACCGGCCGAGACCAGGTTGCAGCGGATGTTCCGCTCGCCCAGGTAGCGCGCCATGTAGCGGTTGGTCGACTCCAGGGCGGCCTTGGCCGGGCCCATCCAGTCGTACTGCGGCCAGGCGAACTGCGCGTCGAAGGTCAGGCCGACCACCGAGCCGCCGTCCTGCATCAGCGGCAGCAGCGCCATGGTCAGCGACTTCAGCGAGTACGCCGAGACGTGCATCGCGGTGGCCACGGACTCCCACGGGGTGTCCAGGAAGTTGCCGCCCAGGGCGTCCTGCGGGGCGAAGCCGATCGAATGGACGATGCCGTCCAGGGTCGGCAGGTGCTCGCGGACCTGGTCGGCGATGCCGGCGAGGTCCTCGGTGCTGGAGACGTCCAGCGACAGCACGGTGACCGGCTTCGGCAGCTTCTTGGCGATCCGCTCGGTCAGGCTCGGGCGCGGGAAGGCGGTGAGGATGATCTCCGCGCCCTGCTCCTGCGCGAGCCTCGCGGTGTGGAAGGCGATGGAGGACTCCATCAGCACACCCGTGATCAGGATCCGCTTGCCTTCGAGGATTCCGCTCATGATCAGTGGCCCATGCCCAATCCGCCGTCGACGGGAATGACGGCTCCGGTGATGTACGCGGCCTCGTCCGACCCGAGGAACCGCACAGTGGACGCGACCTCGGCGGGCGCCGCGTAACGGCCCAGCGGCACGTCCGCGACGATCTCCGCGCGGCGCTCGTCGCTGAGCACGGCGGTCATGTCGGTGTCGACGAAGCCGGGGGCGACCACGTTGACGGTGATGTTGCGCGGGCCGAGCTCGCGCGCCAGCGACCGGGCGAAGCCCACCAGGCCGGCCTTGGAGGCGGCGTAGTTGGCCTGGCCCGGGGAGCCGGACAGGCCCACCACGGAGGAGATCAGCACGACGCGGCCCTTGCGGGCGCGCATCATCAGCTTGGAGGCGCGCTTGACCACCCGGAAGGTGCCGGTCAGGTTGGTGTCCACGACGGAGGTGAAGTCCTCCTCCGACATGCGCAGCAGCAGGGTGTCCTTGGTGATGCCCGCGTTGGCGACCAGCACCTCGACCGCACCGTGCTTCTGCTCGATCTCGGTGAACGCCGCGTCGACCTGGGCGGCGTCCGTGATGTCGCAGCGGACCGCGAGGACGTCGTACTTCTCCAGGGCCTCGGGCACCTCGCCCGAGCGGCTGGTGATGGCGACCTTGTCGCCCGCTTCGGCGAAGGCCTGGGCGATCGCGAGGCCGATGCCCCGGTTTCCTCCGGTGACGAGAACCGAGCGGCTCAACGATCCACCTCTCTCCGTGTGTGAGCACGTACGTCGGAACGCGTACGCAGTGTGACGCTATCGGGCGGTCGGCGGTGGCGGCGCATCGGGCTCCCACAGCGCCGCACCGAAGGAACTGTCGCAATCCGACAATCCGCCCCCACCTCGGCATCCCTGCCCGGCGACACCTCCCCGGGCCCGGGGGCCGCCCGGATCGGGACTACTGTGCGGGAACAACACGGGCGGGCCGACCCGTTGCCCCCGTGGTGACGGCCGGCCCGGGACCGACCGGACCGATCCCCGACCATCCCGGCGAGCGACGAAGGCAGAGCGGATGACCAAGGCACGGCCCCGGAGCACCCACCGACGCGGACGACTGCTGGCCCTCACCGCCCTCGCGGCCGGCCTCGGCGCGGCCGCCTGGTCGCTGCGCGACCTGCCGGCGGCGTTCGGGCGGCGGCCGGACGGCGAGCGCGAGGAGCGGGTGCGCAACTCCCCGCAGTACCGCGACGGCGTCTTCCACAACGCGCCCTCCACGCTCGCCCGCAGCACCGGAGCCCCCGGCTTCGACGGCGCCACCGCCCGCCGGATGCTCTTCGAGCGGGCCGGCCGCGTCCCGGCCAACCCGGTGCCGACCGTCCGCCCCGCCACCCCGCCGGGCCCGGCCGCCGAGGGCGTGGAGATCACCTGGTACGGGCACGCCTCCGTCCTGGTGGAGGTCGAGGGCTTCCGGGTGCTGCTCGACCCGATCTGGAGCGACCGCTGCTCCCCCGCCGCGCACATCGGCCCCAAGCGGCTGCACCCGGTGCCGGTGGAGCTGGAGGAGCTGCCGCAGGTCGACGCGGTGCTGATCTCGCACGACCACTACGACCACCTGGACATGGCGACGGTCAAGCGCCTGGTGCGCAGCCAGTCCGCGCCCTTCGCGGTGCCGCTCGGCATCGGCGCCCACCTGCGCCGCTGGGGCGTCCCCGAGCACCGGATCATCGAGCTGGACTGGGACGAGACCTGCAACCTGGGCGAGCTGGTGCTCACCCTGACCGCCGCGCACCACTTCTCCGGCCGCGGCCTGACCCGCAACACCACCCTGTGGGGCTCCTGGGTGATCGCCGGCCCGAACCGCAGGGTCTTCTACACCGGCGACTCCGGCTACTTCGAGGGCTACGCCCGGATCGGCGAGCAGCACGGGCCGTTCGACGCCGCGCTGGTCCAGATCGGCGCCTACGACCCGGCCTGGGCGGACATCCACATGACCCCCGAGGACGCCGTCCTCGCCCACCGGGACCTGGCCGCCGGCCTGCTGGTGCCGGTCCACTGGTGCACCTTCAACCTCGGTCTGCACCCGTGGTCCGAGCCGATCGAGCGGCTGGTGAAGGAGGCCAAGGAGCACGCCGTGCCGCTGGCCGTGCCGCGCCCCGGCGAGCGGGTGGACGTCGACAGCCCGCCGGAGCTCGACGGCTGGTGGGAGTCGGTCGGCTGACCGCCCGCGCGACCGGGTCGGCCGGGGGGACACTCCTGGCCGAAACCGCAGCGCACCGGTCGAAATGCACTGGCCGGAAACCCGGTGGACGGGAAATGATGCGGTGCGGGCGCCCCTGTGGCGCCGCACCGCCACCCACCGCGACCTGGGAGCCCGATTGCCTCCGATCCCTCCGGCCGACCGCGTCGGCGCCCCGCACGGGCGCGCCGTCGACCCGCTGTTCCTGGCCCTGCCGCTGCGCCCGCTGGCCGACGCCGCCCTCACCCGGGCCCGCGAACTGGGCGCGGGCCACGCCGACTTCCGCCTGGAGCGGATCCGCAGCGCCTCCTGGCGGCTGCGCGACGCCCGCCCGGCCGGCACCTCCGACAGCGTCCAGCTCGGCTTCGCCGTCCGGGTCCTGCTGGACGGCGCCTGGGGCTTCGCCTCCGGCGTCGACCTCACCCCGGCCGCCGCGGCCCGGGTCGCCGAGCAGGCCGTCGCGGTGGCCCGCCTCTCCGGCGGGATCAGCCGGGCCGCCGGCACCGCCGAGCGCGTCGAGCTGGCCGCCGAGCCGGTCCACCGGGACGTCACCTGGGTCTCCTCGTACGAGGTCAACCCCTTCGAGGTGCCGGACGCCGAGAAGACGGCGCTGCTCGCCGAGCGCAGCGCCCGGCTGCTGGCCGCCGACGGCGTCTCGCACGTCCAGGCCGCCCTGCTGACCGTCCAGGAGAACAAGTTCTACGCGGACACCGCGGGCACCGTCACCACCCAGCAGCGGATCCGGCTGCACTCGGACCTGGAGGCCACCTCGGTCGACGAGCGCACCGGCGCCTTCGACTCGATGCGCACCCTCGCCCCGCCGGTCGGCCGCGGCTTCGAGTACCTGACCGGCACCGGCTGGGACTGGGACGCCGAACTCGCCGAGCTGCCCGGCCTGCTGGCCGAGAAGATGAAGGCCCCGAGCGTCCGGGCCGGCCGGTACGACCTGGTCATCGACCCGTCCAACCTCTGGCTGACCATCCACGAGTCGATCGGCCACGCCACCGAGCTGGACCGCGCGCTCGGCTACGAGGCCGCCTACGCCGGCACCTCCTTCGCCACCTTCGACCGGCTCGGCACGCTGGAGTACGGCTCCGACCTGATGCACGTCACCGGCGACCGCACCGCCGAGCACGGCCTGTCGACCATCGGCTACGACGACGAGGGCGTCGCCACCCAGTCCTGGGACCTGATCAAGGACGGCACCCTGGTCGGCTACCAACTGGACCGTGGCATGGCCAAGTTGAAGGGCTTCGAGCGTTCCAACGGCTGCTCCTTCGCGGACTCCCCGGCGCACGTCCCGGTGCAGCGGATGGCCAACGTCTCGCTCAGCCCCGCCGCCGGCGGACCGGACACCGAGGGCCTGTTCGCCGGGGTGGAGAACGGCCTCTACATCGTCGGCGACCGCTCCTGGTCCATCGACATGCAGCGCTACAACTTCCAGTTCACCGGCCAGCGCGCCTACGCCATCAAGAACGGCGAACTCGCGGGCCAGGTCAAGGACTTCGCCTACCAGGCCACCACCACCGACTTCTGGGGCTCGATGGCCGCGGTCGGCGGCCCGCAGACCTACGTCCTCGGCGGCGCCTTCAACTGCGGAAAGGCGCAGCCCGGCCAGACCGCCGCGGTCAGCCACGGCTGCCCGTCGGCGCTGTTCCGGAACGTCAACGTGCTCAACACCCAGCAGGAGGCGGGTCACTGATGACCGCGATGCAGCCCCACGACATCGTCGAGCTGGCGCTCGGCTTCTCCCGCGCCGACGGCTGCGTGGTGATCGCCGACGAGGAGTCCACCGCCAACCTGCGCTGGGCCGGCAACGCCCTGACCACCAACGGCGTCACCCGGGGCCGCCGGCTGACCGTGATCGCCACGGTGGCCGGCGCCGAGGGCACCGCCTCCGGCGTGGTCTCCCGCGAGGCCGTCACCCCGGAGGAGGTCGAGGACCTGGTGCGGGCCGCCGAGGAGGCCGCCCGCGCGGCCGGCCCGGCCGAGGACGCCCAGCCGCTGGTCGCCGACCGGCCGTCCTCGCCGGACTTCACCGAGCCGCCCGCGGAGACCTCCATCGCGGTCTTCGACGCCTTCGGCCCGGCCCTCGGCGAGGCCTTCGCCCGCGCCGCGGCCCAGGGCGAGCTGCTGTACGGCTTCGCCCGGTACGAGCTGACCTCCAGCTACCTGGGCAGCTCCACCGGCCTGCGGCTGCGCCACGACCAGCCCACCGGCATGGTCGAGATCAACGCCAAGACCGCCGACCTGTCCGGTTCGGCCTGGGTCGGCGCCGCCACCCGCGACTTCACCGACATCGACGTCACCGCCCTGCACACCGAGCTGACCAAGCGCCTCGGCTGGGGCGCCCGCAAGGTGGACCTGCCGGCCGGCCGCTACGAGACGCTGCTGCCGCCCTCGGCCGTGGCCGACCTGATGGTCTACCTCAGCTGGTCCTCCGGCGGCCGGGACGCCCACGAGGGCCGGACGGTGTTCTCCAAGCCCGGCGGCGGCACCCGGATCGGCGACAAGCTCAGCGGGCAGCCGCTGACGCTGCGCTCCGACCCGGCCGAGCCCGGCCTCCAGACCCCGCCGTTCGTGCTCACCCACTCGACCGGCGGCGACGTCTCGGTCTTCGACAACGGCGAGCCGATCGGCGCCACCGAGTGGATCCGCGAGGGCGTGCTGAACGAGCTGGTCACCAGCCGCCACTCGGCCGGCCTGACCGGCCTGCCGGTGCGCCCGGCCATCGACAACCTCGTCCTGGAGAGCGCCGACCAGGAGTCCGCGCCGACCCTGGACGAGATGATCGCCCGCACCGAACGCGGCCTGCTGCTCACCTGCCTCTGGTACATCCGCGAGGTGGACCCGGCGACGCTGCTGCTCACCGGCCTCACCCGGGACGGCGTCTACCTGGTGGAGAACGGCGAGGTCGTCGGCGCGGTCAACAACTTCCGGTTCAACGAGTCCCCGGTGGACCTGCTCGACCGGATCACCGAGGTGGGCCGCACCGAACGCTGCCTGCCCCGCGAGTGGAGCGACTACTTCACCCGCACCGCGATGCCACCCGTGCGTGTCGCGGACTTCAACATGAGTTCGGTCAGCCAGGCCTCTTAGCCACTGACCGACGGGGGATACGAGAGACATGATGGACGAGAAACGGCTGGTCAGGTCGAGCAGGATGCTGTCGCGGATCCTGCGTCACGAGCCCGGACTGGTGGGGGTCACGCTGGACGAGGCCGGCTGGGTCCGGGTCGACGAACTGCTCGCCGCGCTCAGCGCGAAGGGCAGGCCGCTCACCCGGCCCGAGCTGGACCACGTCGTGGCCACCAACAACAAGCGCCGCTTCGGCTACTCCCCGGACGGTCTCTCGATCCGCGCCAACCAGGGCCACACGCTGACGGTCGACCTCGGCCTGGCCGCCGCCGCGCCGCCCCACGTGCTCTACCACGGCACCGCGGACCGCCACCTGGCGGCGATCTTCCGCGAGGGCCTGCGCCCGATGACCCGCCGGGACGTCCACCTCTCGGCGGACACCGAGACGGCCACCGGGGTCGGCGCCCGGCACGGCCGCCCGGTCGTGCTGACGGTGAACGCGGCCGCGATGGCGGCCGCCGGCCACGAGTTCCGGCTCAGCGAGAACGGCGTCTGGCTGACCGACACCGTCCCCCCGCAGTACCTCTCCCGGCGCTCGTAGGCGGCGCTCGCGGCGTCGACGCTCACAGCACCGACGCTCGTAGCGCCGGCACGGCCGGGGGCCGCGCGACCGAAGGGCCTGTCCGCTCCGCCGGACAGGCCCTTCGGCTACCCGACCGGGTGGGTCCGGCCCACCCGGTCTCGTCGCCGCGACCGTCCGGGCGTACCGTGAGGAGGCCGCGCGGCCAGGCGCGCGGGAGCGTGACGAGGGCGGTAGGACACATGGGCAAGAGCGCCGACGACGGGCGGGTCTTCCGGATCACCGGGGCGCGCAGCAGCCTCAGCGAGGACGTCCGGGGCCGCCAGCGCCGCTACGTCATCTCGATGCTGCTCCGCACGGTCTGCGTGCTGCTCGCGGTGGTGCTGTGGGACGTCCAGCGCTGGCTGGCGTTCGCGGCACTGGCGGGCGCCGTCCTGCTGCCGTACTTCGCGGTCCTGGTCGCCAACGCGGGCCGGGAGCGGGCCCCGGGCCTGCCGAGCACCTTCGACATCCCGCTGGGCACCCCGCTGATGCTCGGCCCCGGTGGGACGGGTGGGGCGGGCGCGACAGCCGGTGCCACCGGTGCGGCCGGTACAGGAGAGGCAAAGGCTGCTCCCACCGGTCCTTCACAGGACGTGGACTGACCGTCCGTTTCACCCGGGTTCACCCCGGCCGGTCTCGACAAAAGCTCAAAAGAAGCTCAGATTAATCATGCAAGACCTCCCCATCCCGGGGTCGTGGCGTGACATACTGCGTACGCGCTCCGCATCCCCCGTCGGAGCGACGGACCGACGCCGGGCGGCTCCCCCCGTGGCTGCCCGGCGTCGCCATGCCCGGCCCCGGCCGGAACGACCGGGCGTGACAGACTGGCGGTGCAGACCCACCCGCTACCGCTGAGGACGGCCCGATGGACACCCCGCAGACGCCGATCTGCTCCGCCAAGGGCTGCCGGGCCGACGCCGGCTGGGTGCTGGTGTGGAACAACCCGAAGCTGCACACCCCGGACCGCCGCAAGACCTGGCTCGCCTGCGACGGGCACCGCGAGCACCTGTCCCAGTTCCTGGGCGTGCGCGGCTTCCTCAAGGAGGTCGTCGCCTTCGCCGACTGGACCCCCGAGGACGCCGAGCAGCCCGGCACCCCGGCCTGACGCCCGCCCCCCGGCACCCCTACCGCCGGCACCCCGGCAGCCGCCCGCCGCCCGCCGCCCGCCGCGCTAGCCGCCGATCGCGGACATCGGCCGCTCGGGCTGGAGGAACTCCGGATCGTCGATCCCGGCCCCGGCCTTCTTGCCCCACATCGCCGTCCGCCACAGCGCGGCCAGTTCGGCGTCGTCCGCCCCCGAGCGCAGCGCGGTCCGCAGGTCCGTCTCGCCGGTGGCGAAGAGGCAGTTGCGGACCTGGCCGTCGGCGGTGAGCCGGGTCCGGTCGCAGGCGCGGCAGAACGGCCGGGTGACCGAGGCGATCACGCCCACCCGGCCGGGGCCGCCGTCCACCACCCAGCGCTCGGCGGGCGCCGCGCCCCGGCGGGTGGACGGTTCCGGGGTGAGCGCGAAGCGGGCGCGGAGCCGTTCGAGGATCTCCTCCGCGGTGACCATCGACGTACGGTCCCAGCCGTGCTGGGCGTCCAGCGGCATCTGCTCGATGAAGCGCAGCTCGTAGCCCCGCTCCAGGCACCAGGCCAGCAGGTCGGCGGCCTCGTGGTCGTTGACCCCGCGCATCAGCACCGTGTTCAGCTTCACCGGCGTCAGCCCGGCGGCCTCGGCGGCGGCCAGTCCGTCCAGCACGTCCTGGTGGCGACGGCGGCGGGTGAGGGTGTGGAAGACCTCGGGGTCGAGGGTGTCCAGCGAGACGTTGACCCGGTCGAGCCCGGCCTCGCGCAGTGCCGTCGCGGTCCGGGCCAGCCCGATGCCGTTGGTGGTCAGCGAGAGCTCGGGGCGCGGCTCCAGCTCCGAGCAGGCGGCGACGACGGCGACCAGTCCGGGGCGCAGCAGCGGCTCGCCGCCGGTGAAGCGGACCTCGCGGACGCCGAGGTCGCGCACGGCGACCGTGACCAGCCGGACGATCTCCTCGTCGGTCAGCAGGTCCGGCTTGGCCAGCCACTGGAGGCCTTCCTCCGGCATGCAGTAGGTGCAGCGCAGGTTGCACCGGTCCGTGAGGGAGACCCGCAGGTCGACGGCCTGTCGTCCGAAGGTGTCGAGCAGCACGTGCGTCCTTCCCGAGATGCGGCCGGCCCGGCCACCGTCACGGCGGGCCGGGCCAGCATAGTCATCGCGGGATGATCAGTGGGCGCCCAGCCCGGTCAGCGAGCGGACCTCCAGTTCAGCGTACTTCTCCGGGTCGGCGCGCTCACTGGAGAGCACGGTGCCGAGCCAGCCGGCCAGGAAGCCGACCGGGATGGAGACCAGGCCCGGGTTCTCCAGGGGGAACCAGTGGAAGTCCACGCCTTGGAAGAGCGAGTTCTTGCCCCCGGAGAGCACCGGGGAGAAGACCACCAGCACTACCGAGGAGATCAGGCCGGCGTAGACCGAGCTGACCGCGCCCGCCGTCGTGAAGCGCTTCCAGAACAGCGAGTAGAGCAGGGTCGGCAGGTTCGCCGAGGCGGCCACCGCGAAGGCCAGCGCCACCAGGGCGGCGGTGCTGAGCTTGCCCGCGTAGAGGCTGAGCACGATGGCGACCGCGCCGATCGCCACGGCCGCCCACTTCGCCGACAGCACCTCCTCCCGCTCGCCGACCTTGCCGCGCCGGATCACGTTGGCATACAGGTCGTGCGCGAAGGAGGCCGAGGAGGCCAGGGTGAGACCGGCGACCACGGCCAGGATGGTGGCGAAGGCGACCGCCGAGATCACCGCGAGCATGACCGCCCCGCCGGTGGTGCCGGCCCCGCCGCCCAGCTGCTCGGCGAGCAGCGGCGCGGCGGTGTTCCCGGACGGCGTCTTGCCCTCGACGGCCACCATGCCGCCGCGGCCGACCAGGGCCGCCGCGCCGAAGCCGAGCGCCAGGGTCATCAGGTAGAAGACGCCGATGATGCCGATCGCCCAGAGCACCGACTTCCGGGCCGCCTTGGCGGTGGGCACGGTGTAGAAGCGGACCAGGATGTGCGGCAGCCCGGCGGTGCCGAGCACCAGCGCGATCCCCAGGCTGATGAAGTCGAGCTTGGAGGTGTCGCTGGCCCCGTACTTCAGGCCGGGTTCGAGGAAGGCCGAGCCCTTGCCGCTCGCGGAGGCGGCGGCGCCGAGCAGTTCCGAGGGGTTGAAGTGGTACTTGGCGAGCACCAGGACGGTCATCAGCGCGGCGCCGGCGATCAGTAGCACCGCCTTGACGATCTGCACCCAGGTGGTGCCCTTCATGCCCCCTATCACCACGTAGATGATCATCAGGGCGCCGACCGCGAGGATGGTCCAGCGCTTCGCGGCGTCCCCGTGGACCCCGAGCAGCAGGGCCACCAGCGCCCCGGCGCCCACCATCTGGGCGAGCAGGTAGAAGATCGACACCACGATGGTGGACACCCCGGCCGCGGTGCGCACCGGGCGCTGCCTCATCCGGAACGCGAGCACGTCGGCCATGGTGAACCGGCCGGAGTTGCGCAGCGGCTCGGCGATCAGCAGCAGCGCCACCAGCCAGGCGACCAGGAAGCCGATCGAGTACAGGAAGCCGTCGTAGCCGTTGAGCGCGATCAGGCCGGCGATGCCGAGGAAGGAGGCGGCGGACATGTAGTCGCCGGAGATGGCCAGGCCGTTCTGGAATCCGGTGAAGCCGCGGCCGCCGGTGTAGAAGTCGGCGGCGCTCCGGTTCTGCCGCCCGGCCCAGACGGTGATGACCAGGGTGGCCAGGACGAAGACCCCGAACAGGGTCATCGTGAGGCCGCGGTGCTCGGTGGCGGAGCTGGCGAGCAGGGTCATTCGGCGGACTCCCGGGGGGCGTGGACGACGGCTCCGTGCGCCTCGCGGATCGCCGCGGCGGCCGGGTCGATCCGCCGGTCGGCGTAGCGGGCGTACCAGGCGGCGATCACGAAGGTGCTGGCGAACTGCAGCAGCCCCAGCAGCAGGGCCACGTTGACGTGCCCGAGGACCTTGGTGCGCATCAGCCCGGGCGCGTAGCACGAGAGCAGGACGTAGAGCAGGTACCAGAGCACGAAGCCGATGGTGACCGGGAAGGCGAAACTCCGGAACGAGCGCCGCAGGGTACGGAACTCCTCGCTGTCATCGATGAGTTGGACTTCCGTGGCGGAAGTGGTGATCGGCGGCGAATCCACTCTCTCTCCTCACTCCTTCGGCGTAGCTGGCACACAGGGGGAACGATCGAACGTGAGGGGCGTCACATTTTCGTGGGCGACGCCGCGCAATGCTAGGAGCGTCGTGCCCACCTCGAAAGGGGTTGACCGCGATCAGCCGGCCGTTCACCCCCTCGCACCACCCGAATGGCCGAAAACCGCCACGCGCATCGCTTCCCGACTCCTCCGCCACATGCGAAAGGGGCGGCACCGACCAACGGTGCCGCCTCTCTTGACGATGCGTCAGGATCAGAAGGCGATCCGGACCTTCAGTGCCGAGCGGTCGTCCATCGCCCGGTAACCGTCCGGCACGCCGTCCAGGTCGACCGTGCGGTCGAAGACCAGGCCGGGCTCGATGGCCCCGGAGAGCACGTCCGGCAGCAGTTCCGGGATGTATGCGCGGGCCGGCGCGACGCCGCCGTTCAGCGAAACGTTTCGGCCGAACATCTGACCGATGTCCACGCCCGCGCTGCCGCCGTGCGGCACCCCGACGTACCCGACCGAGCCACCGTCCCTGGCGATCGACACGGCCGTGCGCATCGACTCCTCGGTACCGACCGCCTCCAGCACCGCGTGCGCGCCCAGGCCGCCGGTCAGCTCCCTGACCGCCTCGACGGCGGCCTCGCCCCGCTCGGCCACCACGTCGGTCGCGCCGAAGCGCCGGGCCAGCTCGGTCCGGGCGGTGTGCCGCCCCAGCGCGATGATCCGGCCCGCGCCCAGCCGGTGCGCGGCCAGGACGCCGCACAGGCCCACCGCGCCGTCGCCGACCACCGCGACCGTCGACCCCGGGCGCACCCGCGCCGAGACCGCCGCATGGTGCCCGGTCGACATCACGTCGGACAGCGCCAGCAGACCGGGCAGCAGCTTCTCGTCACCCGCCGCGTCCTTCGGCAGCTTCACCAGCGTGCCGTCCGCGAACGGCACCCGCACCGCCTCGCCCTGGCCGCCGTCCGAGCCGACCTGCCCCCAGAAGCCGCCGTGCGGGCAGGAGGTCTGGAGGCCCTCGCGACAGAAATCACACGTCCCGTCCGACCAGACGAACGGCGCGACCACCAGGTCGCCCTTGGCGAAGCCGCGCACCTCGGCGCCGGCCTCCTCGACCACGCCCAGGAACTCGTGGCCGATCCGCTGCCCGGCCACCCGCTGCGCCACACCGCGGTAGGCCCACAGGTCGCTGCCGCAGATACAGGCGTTCAGTACCCGGAGCACCACGTCCGTCGGGTGCTGGATCACCGGGTCCGGTACGTCCTCGATCCGGATGTCGTTGGGGCCGTGGATCACGGTGGCACGCATGCGCTGTTCCTCACAAGAAGACGATCGACCAGGTGTACGACACCCCCGTCGACCACTCTATTCCGGCCGGTCGGTCGGAACATTCCGACCGACCCCTCCGCCCCGCCCCTTATCCTGTTGGACCATGCAACCGATCCAGCCCGCGCCGAGGACCGTCCCGGTCCCCACCCAGCGCACCGCCGCCCCCACCGAGGGCTTCGCGGTCGTCGACGTCGAGACCACCGGTCTCGGCCGCTCGGACCGTGTCATCTCGGCCGGCGTCTACCAGCTGGACCGGGACGGCGAGGTCACCGACCACTGGTACACCCTGGTCAACCCCCAGCGGGACCCGGGCCCGGTCTGGATCCACGGGCTGACCGCCGAGCTCCTCGCCGGCGCACCGACCTTCCCACAGATCGCCGACGAGTTCGCCGGCCGGCTGCGCGGCCGGGTCCTGGTCGCGCACAACGCGCTCTTCGACTGGAACATGATCTCCCGCGAGTTCTCCCGGGCGGGCCTGCACGCCCCGGTCGAGCAGCGGCTCTGCACCATGGTCCTCTCCCGCGACCTGCGCCTGCCGCTGCCCAACGGCAAGCTGTCCTCGCTCGCCGCCCACTTCGGCGTCCGGCAGCGCCACGCCCACAACGCCCTGGACGACGCCCGGGTGCTCGCCGAGGCCTTCCGCCCCAGCCTGCACCTCGCCCGCCTGGGCGGCGTGCCGCTGCCGCTGCAGAACTGCGTCGCCGTCACCGACCTCGGCGAGGAGGAGCCCGCCACCCCCGGCCGCGCCTCCTGGACCGGCGCGACCTACCGCCAGGCCAAGAAGCGCCCGGCCTGCCCGTACCCCAACCCGGGGCGCTGGGAGGACGGGAAACCCCTGGTCCAGGGCATGCGGGTGGCCTTCACCGGCGACACCTCGACCGACCGCGAGGTCCTGGAGGACCGGGCCACGGAGGCCGGCCTGCACATCGCCACCTCGGTGAGCCGCCTCACCAGCCTGCTGGTCACCAACGAGCCGGACAGCTGGAGCGGCAAGGCCCGCCGGGCCCGCGAGGTCGGCACCCCGGTGGTCACCGAGGACGCCTTCCTCCAACTGCTGCGCGAGGTCGCCCCGCACCCCGGTGCGTGAGCCGGTTGTGAGGTCGGCGTACCGTTCCCATGTGTACCGTTTTCTGCTGACCCGCCAGTGGCTGATCACCATGCTGATCGCGCTGCTGCTGATCCCCGCGACGATCAAGCTGGGCTTCTGGCAGCTGCACCGCCACGAGGCCCGGGTGGCCCGGAACGAGCTGATCGGCAAGGCCCTCACCGACCCGCCCGTCCCGTACGACGCCCTGTCGTCGACGCCGGGCTTCGCGGTCCCCAAGGACCTCACCTGGCGCGCGGTGACCGCCACCGGCGAGTACGACCCGGCGCACGAGTTCGTGGTCCGCAAGCGGACCGACTCCAACGGGAGCATCGGCTACTTCGTGGTGACCCCGCTGAAGCTCTCCGACGGCAAGGGCACCGTCCTGGTCAACCGCGGCTGGGTCGCCTCCGGCGACGGCGCCACCCAGTACCCGCCCGTCCCCGCCGCCCCGGCCGGCGAGGTCGCCCTCACCGGCCGGATGCGCGCCGACGAGACCTACGGCGCCAGCGGCATCAAGGACCGCAGCGGCCTGCCCGACCGCCAGTTCAACCTGATCAACACCGAGGAGCAGGCCAAGGAGAGCGGCACCGCCCTGCTCGGCGGCTACCTCGAACTCGCCGCCACCACCCCGGCCCCGGCCGACCAGCCCCAGCTGATCCCCGAGCCGAACCACTCCGACATCGGCCCGCACATGGCCTACGCCATCCAGTGGTGGCTGTTCACCGCGATGATCCCGGTCGGTGTCTGGGTGCTGGCCCGCCGCGAGGCCAAGGACCGCGCCAAGCAGACCGGCGAGGCCGAGACCCTCGCCGAGCCCGTCCCCGCCTGAGGCCCGAGCGCCTGCGGCGTTCTCCCGGGCGCCCGCGGGTCAGAGCACGTCCGCCAGCTCCCGCAGCAGCCGCGCCTTCGCCCGCGCGCCCACCACGGACCGCACCGGCTGCCCGTCCCGGAACACCATCAGCGTCGGCATCGACAGCACCCCGTACGCCGCCTGCGTCCGCGGGTTGTGGTCCACGTCGACGCTCACCACCCGCAGCCGGTGCGCCTCCTCCCGCGCGATGTCCGCCAGCACCGGCGCCATCATCCGGCACGGCGGGCACCAGTCCGCCGTGAAGTCGACCAGCACCGGGCCCTGCGCCGCCAGCACCTCCGCGGCGAACGTCTCGTCCGTCACCGCCGGCACGCCCGTGATCTGCACCATCGCCTACTCCTCCGTCAGTTCGCACAGTGGTGGGTGTTCGGAAGCCGCGAGGTCGTCCCGCGCCCGCACCGCCCGCTCGAACTGCCCGGCCACCCGCGTCCGCACCTTCTCCAGCCGCGCGATGCAGTCGTCCAGCTCGGCGAGCTTGCGCTCGTACACCTCCAGCGAGGCCGGGCAGGAGTCCCCCTCGGGGTGCCCGGCCCGCAGGCACTCCACGAACGGCCGGGTCTCCTCCAGTTCGAACCCGAAGTCCTGCAGCGTCCGGATCTCGCGCAGCATCCGCAGGTCCCCCTCGTCGTACGCCCGGTACCCGTTGCCGGCCCGCCGGGCAGGCAGCAGCCCCAGCTGCTCGTAGTACCGCAACGCCCTCGTGGTCGTCCCCGCCCGCTCCGCCAGCTCCCCGATCCGCATGCCGAACCACTCCCTCCGCACTTCCGGCAACGACCGTAAACCTTCCCCCGGACGTCAACGCCAGCCCCGCCCCGTCCCCTTCCCGGAGCCGCGCCCCGGCCCCGCGCCCTGCCGCCGGACCCTGCCCCCGGGCGGCCGCCCCACCCGGCAAGATGTCCTCCATGGATCTCGGACTGAAAGACAAGGCCTACATCGTCACCGGCGCCACCCGGGGCCTCGGCCTCGCCGCCGCCCGCGAACTCGCCGCCGACGGCGCCCGCGTCCTCGTCAGCGGCCGCAGCCGGCAGGCCGTCGACACCGCCGTGGCCGAACTCGACACCCTCGGCACCGCCCGGGGCCTGGTCGCCGACAACGCCGCCCCCGACACCGCCGACCGTCTGATCGCCGAGGCCCGGGAGCACTTCGGCCGCCTCGACGGCATCCTGATCAGCGTCGGCGGCCCCAAGGCGGGCCCCGTCGAGACCACCCCCGAGGAGGCCTGGCGCGACGCCTTCGAGTCCGTCTTCCTCGGCGCGCTCCGGCTCGCCCGCGCCGCCGCCGCCGCGCTCTCCGAGGGCGGTGTGATCGGCTTCGTGCTCTCCAGCTCGGTCCGCCAGCCGATCCCCGGCCTGGGCATCTCCAACGGTCTGCGCCCCGGCCTCGCCATGGCCGCCAAGGGCCTCGCCGACGAGCTGGGCCCGCGCGGCATCCGCGTGGTCGGCCTGCTGCCCGCCCGGATCGACACCGACCGGGTCCGCGAACTCGACGCCCTCGCCGGGGATCCGGCCGCCGCCCGGGAGCGCGCCAACGCCGGCATCCCGCTCGGCCGCTACGGCACCCCCGAGGAGTTCGGCAAGGTCGCCGCCTTCCTGCTCTCCCCCGCCGCCTCCTACCTGACCGGCCTGATGGTCCCGGTCGACGGCGGCGCCCTGCGCTCCCTCTGACCCGCCCCGGCGCCGCGACTACTCCACTCTCGGCACCCCCTTCGACGGCCTCCGCCGACGCCCCGGCCGCCCGTGCCGCGGCTCGGCGGGGGCCGCCTGGAGCACCCGGATCCGCAGTTCCGCGGGCAGCTCCGGCAGCCCCAGGCTGCCGCACGCACCGGTCCGGGGCCCGTCCTCGAAGTGCTCCACCAGCGCGGTCGGGTCGCCGCCCGGCGTCAGCCGCACCGCCGCCCGCAGCCGCGGATGCCCCGGCGCCCGCACCAGCCGGACCCCCGCCCGCTCGACCTCGGGCAGCACCGCCGTCCCGGTCTCCAACGCCTCCTCCAGGGCCCGCCCGGCGACCCTCAGCCGCAGCCCGCCCACCCCCGGCGTCGGCACCGCGATGCTCGACAGCCCGGTGCGCCGCAACTGCGCCACCAGCCACCAGGCCATCCCCGCCACCAGGACGGTCAGCCCGCCGATCACCGTCGGCCACCACCACGCCGAGGACACCCACCGCCCCCGCGAACGCGCGCTCACCACCGGCTGGTCCGGCGAGGTGAGCGGCCACCACCCGGGCGGATGAAGACCCGTCCGGCCGTACAGGTCCAGCCCGCCCGCCAGCACCAGCGCCCCCGCGCCCAGCAGCACCAGGCCCACGGCGCCCAGCACCACCCGGTTGACGACCGCCCGCCTCACCCCGCCACCCCCGTGCCCGTCCCCGTCCCCGTCCCGGCCCCTGGTCGCGGGCCCGGCGGCTCGGGACTCGGCGGCTCCGGGCTCGGCGGCTCAGAGCCCGGCAGCTCAGGGCTCGGCGGCTCAGGGGCCTCCCCGGCACCGGCCCGCCCGCCGGCCGTCCGCACGTCCAGCCGCAGCGGCCGCACCAGCCGCACCCGGTCCAACTCGTCCCGCATCCGGCGCTCCACCGACGCCGGATCCGCCGGCCCGACCAGCGAGACCCTGACCCGCCGCCGCCCGACCCGGATCCTCAGGTGCTCGATCCCGGTCAGCCCCGCCGCCCGGTCCGCCAGCAGGTGCCCGATCCCGGCCCGGTCGACCGCGGCGGCGGTGCCCCCGTACGGCCGCAGCACCAGCCACCGCCCCAGCCCGGGGGCGACCGCCAGCCACAGCAGCCACCCGCCCAGCAGTACCGCCGCGCCGGCCCCCACCAGCACCGCCAGGTCGTCGAGGTGCCGGGTGGCCAGCTCGTCCGCGATCTGCGCCCGCCAGCGCCGCGCCGGCTGTCCGACCCGGACCGCGACCACGTCGTACAGCAGGGCGCCCGCGACCACCAGGACCCCGGTCGCCGCCAGCGCCGCCGCGGCCGTCCGGGGGGCCCGCCACCTGCGCACCCTCCGCTCCCCCACGGGGCCGGCCGCCTCCTCGGGAGCCCCCGCGCTCACGGCGTTCCCCCCGTGACCAGCTTCTCGACCACGATCACCACGTCCGACACCCTGGTCCCGGTCAGCCCGACCACCCGCGCGGCGATCCGCTCCCGGACCGCCCCGGCCAACGCCGCGACATCCGACGGGAACGGCAGCTCCAGCGCCACCCGGACGGTCACCGTGCTGCCCGGCACCGCCACCGAGACGTGCGGCGGCGCCCCCCTGGCCCGCCCGGCGGGCCAGGCCTCGGCCAGCACCTCCCGGGCGGCCCGGGCGGCGATCCGGGCGTAGACGCGGTCGGCGACCCGCAGCCGCCCGCGGCGCCCCGGGACGGGAACCGGTCCGGCGGCGGCCGCCATCAGCGGCGCCGGTCGCGGCCGCGGAGCAGGTCCCCGAGGTCGCCCAGTTCGATGTCGCCCTCCAGCAGGCGCCCGACCACGAAGCCGACCAGCCCGAGCGCGGCCACCAGCAGGAACGCCGCGAACCCCCCGAAGTACCCGGCGAAGCCGAGGGCCATGCCCACCACCAGGCCGACGATGGCCAGGTTCATCCGCTACTCCCTCGTCTCTCGCTGCCTCGTCCCGCGCGCTACTTGAGCTTGGGCCGCTGCCCCGACGCCGGCACCGGTTCCTCTTCCTCCTCGAACTCCGGCTCGTCCGGGAGGTGGACGTCGTTGACCGCGATGTTGACCTCGACGACCTCCAGGCCGGTCATCCGCTCGACCGCGTCGATGATGTTCTCCCGTACCTGGCGGGCGAGTTCGGGGATGACCACGCCGTACTCCACCACCAGGGCGATGTCGATGGCGGTCTGCTTCTCGCCGACCTCGGCCTTGATGCCCCGTCCGACACTGGCCTTGCCGCCGGGGACCCGGTCCCGCATCGCGCCGAAGGTCCGGGCCAGCCCGGAGCCCAGCGCGTGGATCCCGGAGACCTCCCGCGCGGCCATCCCGGCGATCTTCTCCACGACGCCGACGGCCAGCGCCGTACGACCGCGCTCGCCGACCGGCTTGGCGGCGCCGCCGGCGTTCGGCGGCGGACCGGGGGTCGGGGTGCCGCCGGCGGCGTTCTTGTGCAGGGTCGCGGGCGTCGGAGTGTCAGGCATGGGCGCATCTCCTGTCGTACGGCTCCAGCTATATCGCAAACCTCCCCAACTCTGGCATTTCGCCACGTTCCCCGCCCGCCGAGGACCCCGCCGCGCCCACCCGGAGCATCCCGCCCGGCACCCGCCCGACGCGCCCGCGCGGCATCGGCGCGGCATCGGCGCGGCATCCGGAAACGCCGGAGGCCCGGTCGCGGGGATCGTCCCCTGCGACCGGGCCTCCGGTCGGTGCCGTGCCGTCAGCGCCGGGCGGTCAGTCGCCGATCCCGGCGAGCTCCCGCAGCCGCCGCGCCTGCGCCACCCGTTCGGCGGAGCGCTGCTCCTCGAAGGAGCGCCCGGCGGCCCCCTGGAGCAGGGCCTTGGTCTCGATCACCGCTCCGCGCGGGGCGGCCAGCAGGGCCGCCGCGAGGTCACGGGCGGCGGCGTCCAGCTCCGCCCCCGGCACCGCCAGGTTGGCCAGCCCGATCGCGGCGGACTCCTCCGCGCCGACCCAGCGGCCGGTCGCGCAGATCTCCAGCGCCCGGGCGTAGCCGACGAGTTCGGTGAGCGGCTTGGTGCCGGCCAGGTCCGGGACGAGGCCGAGCGAGGTCTCCTTCATCGCGAACTGGACGTCCTCGGCGACCACCCGCAGGTCGCAGCCGAGCGCCAGCTGGAAGCCCGCGCCGACGGCGTGGCCCTGCACGACGGCGATGGAGACCAGGTCCGGGCGGCGCCACCAGGTGAAGGCCTCCTGGTACGAGGCGATGGTGTCGTCCAGCTCCTGGTCGCCCGCGGCGGCGAGCTGGAGGAAGGTGGGCTCGCCGGGGATGCCGTCGAGGGTGAACATGGCCCGGTCCAGCCCGGCCGAGAAGGAGACGCCCTCCGCGCGCAGCAGGACCACCCGGACGGTGCCGGGCAGCTCGCGGCCGGCGGCGGCGAGGGCGCGCCAGAGCGCGGGCGACTGGGCGTTGCGCCGCTTGGGCTGACAGAGGGTGACGACGGCGAGTTCACCGTCGATCTCCAGGCGGACGCCGTCCCGCTCCCAGCTCGGGGCCTGCGGGTCGGTGGCGGGAGCGGTCATGCGGGGACCTCCGGTGGCGGGGGATGTGGCTACCGGAGAGTAACAAACCTGGGCGCGCAAGGGCAGGGGCCTCGACCCGGAAGGGCCGACGGGGCCTGCGGATGCGGGCGGCGGAAGGGGGACGGGGGCGGAAAACGCCCCGGACATGACGATCGGCGGCCGGTCCACACGACCCGAGGGCGGACGCCCAGCCGACGGCCGGCTGTCGTCTCCTCGGTCGGCGCCCTGCCGCCGCGTCATCCAACCAATGGCTGACGAACCGTCAGGAACCGGCCCCGGCAGTCGCCTTGTTCTTGCCCCGCGTGGCACCGCCGCGGCCCCGGAGGATCACTCCGGACTCGCTCAGCATCCGGTGCACAAAGCCGTACGAACGACCGGTCTCCTCCGCGAGAGCGCGAATGCTCGCCCCGGAGTCGTACTTCTTCTTGAGATCGGCCGCGAGCTTCTCACGCGCGGCACCGGTTACCCGGCTGCCCTTTTTCAGAGTCTCGGCCACCCGTGCCTCCTCGTAGCGTTGCTCGGTCAGATTCCCATGATCACCCATCCACCGCGTCCTGGCCACCCATTCGGCAAGGTCGATGTCGGAAATGCGTGGTCCTCCGGTGGTGATCCGAGCGCACCAGGGCGCTCACGCAGAGTGCACGCCCCCGGGCGGGTACCGCCATTTGCCGGGAAAGGGCTGATCAGCAGTGTCGGCCCGACCACGATCGAGTGGCGGGCCGACGGGAAGTCCTTAAACGGAATCCGGGTCTACTTCATTCCCGGACACGCCGTAAGGACTAGTTTTTCTGGTCCGAAAAGCGGAGCGCGCGTCTACTTCCGGTCAGGCCAGCGAGACCAGATCGGCGTACGCCGGGCTCCACAGGTCCTCCACACCGTCCGGCAGCAGGATGATCCGCTCCGGCTGGAGCGCGTCGACCGCGCCCTCGTCGTGGGTGACCAGCACGACCGCGCCGGAGAACTCGCGCAGCGCGCCCAGGATCTCCTCGCGGCTGGCCGGGTCGAGGTTGTTGGTGGGCTCGTCGAGGAGCAGCACGTTGGCGGAGGAGACCACCAGGGTGGCCAGCGCCAGACGGGTCTTCTCACCACCGGAGAGCACCCCTGCCGGCTTGTCGACGTCGTCGCCGGAGAACAGGAAGGAGCCGAGGATCTTGCGGATCTGCACCAGGTCGGTGTCCGGCGCCGCCGAGCGCATGTTCTCCAGGATGGTGCGCTCCGGGTCCAGGGTCTCGTGCTCCTGGGCGTAGTAGCCGATCTTCAGGCCGTGGCCCGGGACCACCTCGCCGGTGTCCGGCTTCTCCACCCCGGCCAGCATCCGCAGCAGGGTGGTCTTGCCGGCGCCGTTGAAGCCGAGGATGACGACCCGCGAGCCCCGGTCGATCGCCAGGTCCACGCCGGTGAAGATCTCCAGCGAGCCGTAGGACTTGGAGAGGTCGACCGCGGTCAGCGGGGTCTTGCCGCAGGGGGCCGGCTCCGGGAAGCGCAGCTTGGCGACCTTGTCGCTCTGGCGCACCTGGTCCAGCCCGGAGAGCAGCTTCTCGGCGCGGCGGGCCATGTTCTGCGCGGCCACCGTCTTGGTCGCCTTGGCGCGCATCTTGTCGGCCTGCGCGTTCAGCGTCGCGGCCTTCTTCTCGGCGTTGGCGCGCTCACGCTTGCGGCGCTTCTCGTCGTCCTCGCGCTGCTGCTGGTACTGCTTCCAGCCCATGTTGTAGACGTCGATGGCGGAGCGGTTGGCGTCCAGGTAGAAGACCTTGTTGACGACCGTCTCGACCAGTTCGACATCGTGCGAGATGACGATGAAGCCGCCCTTGTACGTCTTCAGGAAGTCCCGCAGCCAGACGATGGAGTCGGCGTCCAGGTGGTTGGTGGGCTCGTCGAGGAGCAGCACGTCGGAGTCCGAGAAGAGGATCCGGGCGAGCTCGACACGGCGGCGCTGACCACCGGAGAGGGTGTGCAGCGGCTGGCCCAGGATGCGGTCCGGCAGGCCCAGCGCGGCGGCGATGGTGGCGGCCTCGGCCTCGGCGGCGTACCCGCCCTTGGTGAGGAACTCGGTCTCCAGGCGCGCGTACTTCTTCATCGCGTTCTCCTGGGTGGCGCCCTTGCCGTTCGCCATCCGGTCCTCGTTCTCGCGCATCTTCCTGAGCACGGTGTCGAGGCCGCGGGCGGAGAGGATGCGGTCCTTGGCGAGGACGTCCAGGTCTCCGGTGCGCGGGTCCTGCGGGAGGTAGCCGACCTCTCCCGAACGGTTGATGGTCCCGGCGGCGGGCATGCCCTCGCCGGCCAGGACCTTGGTCAGCGTGGTCTTGCCGGCGCCGTTGCGCCCGACCAGGCCGATCCGGTCGCCGGCGGCGACCTTGAAGCTGGCGGACTCGATCAGGATCCGGGCACCGGCGCGCAGCTCTAGGGCGTTGACGGAAATCATGGCTGGGAACTACTCCTGGGACGTGGGCGGGCGGCCGGACAGCGGCTCGGGGCCGGGCGGGCGGGAAGGGGCTTCGTCGGCGGTCGGCGCGGCGCACGGGGCGCCGCCGCCCGCTATTGCCCGGAGAAGATAGCCATGGCGGCAAGTCTACCGGGCCGCGCGAAACGCCCCCGGGGGCCTACCACCCCGGGGTACCCGAAGGAGCGGCCCTACGGCTGCGGCGCGGCCGGCTGGTCCCCGGCGGGGGTCGCGGGGGCCCCGGAGTCCGGGGCGGCCGGGGTGTCCGTGACACCCGGGGCCACCGGGGCCGCGGGAGCCGACGGGTCGGCGCAGCCGCCCTGCGGCCGGACGGCGGCGAAGGGCGCGTCGAGGGCGCCGCAGGGCGTCTCGGGCGCGGCCGCCTTGGTGTCGAAGACCCTGGGCGGGACGACCGGGCCGTCGGTGATCTCCACCCGGCCGCGGTCCAGCACCCTGACCGTCGCGGCCGGGCCGGTGCTCATGGCCCAGCCGTTGCTGTCCAGCCGGTAGCCGGTGATGCCGCCGGAGACGGCCTGCCCGGCGCTGTTGGTGCAGGTGCGCGGGATGAGCACCGCGAAGTCGGTGTGCACGGCGCGCAGCGGGTCGTAGACGCAGCCGTTGGACGGCTTGTCGTTGTAGCGCAGGTCGCCGTCGGCGTCGCGCAGGCCCATGGTCAGGTTCGGCGTCACCAGGGCCAGCCAGGGCGAGCCGTCCCGCTGGACGGTGTGCAGCGCGGCCGCGGCCCGCTGCTTGGCGAGCTGCTTGCGCTGGGCGTCGGTCCGCTTGTCGGCGCCGGGCTCGCCGTCGCCGCGCAGCCAGTCCGCCAGGCCCGGCACCGCGCGGTGCCAGCGCACCTCGTGGTCCCCGGGGCGCACCGAGGTGACCAGGCCGTCGTCCCAGACCACGATCGCGTTGTCCCCGGCCATCGCCAGGTAGAGCGCCTCGGCGCCCTCGCGGCGGTAGGACCAGGCCTGCTCGCCGGTCTGCTTGTGGAAGGCCTCCAGGCCCGGGCCCACCCGGAGGTCCAGGTCGGCGGCGCCGAGCGACTCCGAGTTCACCGGCGTCGCCTCCGCGTCGCCCGGTCCCGCCACCCGGTCGCCGAACGGCACCGGCTTGTTCGCGTGGGCCGCCGCACCGGCCGCAAGGACCAGCATCACCGCCAGGGCAGGCAGGATCGAGCGGGGGGTCAGTACACGCATCGGCTTCCGGGACACGGCCGGAGCGTACCTTTCGCCGGGCGGGCGAGTCAGCCCGGTTCCCGGCGCCGACCGGGCCGCGAACCGTGCGCCCGGCCGCGTGCGCCCCTCCCGTACGCCCGCCCGCCCACCTGCGCCGTCGGGGCCGGGACCGCTCCGCGGGGCCGTCCGGAGCGGGCCGTGCGGGCCCGGCCGGACCGTTACAGATCTGATACACGGCGCCCGGCCGGCGGGCATTGCGGCAGACGGCGTTCGAATACCGCCCACTTTAGGGTGACATTCGGCTTTTCCCTCCCCCGCCGGGCCTACTGTCGGCGACCGGGGCGCCACGGTCCGTCCACGCCGGGACCGGGCGCCCCGCCCACGCTCGACCAGGAGGAGAGACCCATGCGAATCGGGCGCCTGACGCTGGCCGCCGCCGCCCTGCTGCTGCTGGCCACGGCCAGCGTCCCGGCCGGGACGCCGCTCAGCCGGGCCGAGCGGCACAGCCTCTCCTCGGACGCCTTCGAGCCGCGCGGCGCCGCCCCCCGCCCGCCGGTCCAGCGGCCGAAGCACGAGCCGCCGTTCGGCGCATTCGTCGGCTCCTGGGACAACTACATCCCGCAGATCGGCCGGTACGCCCAGTGGCTGGGCAACGCGAACCTCCAGGTCGGCCACACCTACCTGGCCGGCAACGGCTGGGCCGATATCGAGGGCGAGCCGGTGGTGCTCGGCCTGTGGTCGCAGTGGCGGCTGGCGGACCCGTCCCGGCTGCTCGTGCTCGGGGTGCCGATGCTGGTGCCCAACGAGGCGAACGTGCCGGACGCCGAGGTGGCCAAGCTGCTCGCCCAGGGCGCCCGCGGGGACTTCGACGCGCACTTCCTCAAGCTGGCCCGGCGGCTGGTCGCCCTCGGCGGCGCCGACACCGTGCTGACCCCCGGCTGGGAGATGAACGGCACCACCTACACCCACCGCTGCAAGCCGGACCCGACGTCGTGGAAGGCGTACTGGCGGCGGATCGTCGGGGTGATGCGCTCGGTGCCCGGGCAGCGGTTCCGCTTCGACTTCGCGCCCAACCGGGGCCTGGACGCCATCCCGTGGACCAAGTGCTACCCCGGTGACGACGTGGTCGACATCATCGGCATGGACAGCTACGACCAGCCCGCCGGCAGCGGCTTCGACGACTACGTGCGCGAGCCGTACGGCCTCCAGGACCAGGTGGAGTTCGCCGCCAAGCGCGGCAAGCCGGTCTCGTACCCGGAGTGGGGGCTGTTCCGCAACGGCGACAACCCCGAGTTCGTCCAGCGGATGGTCGAGTGGATCCGCACCCACGACACCGCCTACCAGACCGTCACCGACTACTGCCCGCACGGCTTCTTCCAGTGCGGCAGCAACCCCCGCTCCGCGGCGCGGTACAAGCAGCTGATGTCCGGGTCGAAGGGGGCACCGGCGGTCGTGCCGACGGCGCCCCCGGTGGCCGGCGAACCGGCGGCGCCGGCCGCGGCGCCGGCCGCGGTGCCGACC
>NZ_JBHTRF010000100.1:0-27443 GCF_042796115.1 Kitasatospora sp. NPDC056446
AGCGCGCCCGACACCGCGACTGGCCACCACCCGAACCGACAACAGTCACGATCGCCGAACCAGGAGCGACCTAAAGTCACCGGCATTGGGCCTAGCCCAGGATGCCGCGGTTCACGACCGTGTCCAGGAGCTCGCGGACCGCGGCGTACGCGAGCCGGTTCGCCGCGCCCCAGTCGTCCGTGTGCCCCCGTGTACAGAGGAACCACCACAGCGCCCGAGGAAGTCGCCATGCGTGGTTGGTTCGACCGGTCCGCGCTGCCAGCTCGGTCGCCGCGCACAGACTGGGCCTCTCGTCCTCCAGCCACGCCATCGCCTCGGCGAAGCCGGCCAACGGCGGACCGGATCGCGGCGGACACGCCACCGGCGGCTGTGTCACCGCGGTTGCGGGGGCGAGGCACTCCGCGGCACGGACGACCTGGTTCAGGTAGTAGTCCAGTCCGCGATCCACAGCCCGGTCGTATTCGTCGACACGGCTGATCGCGACCGCCCGGGAATGGGCGGCCACCAGGTCGTGCATTCGATAGCGGCCGGGCACGTGCTGCTGCACCAGGTGGACGTCGACGAGTTCCTCGATGAGCGCCTCCGCCTCGGAGGCCGCCAGATCCGCGACCGCCGCGGCGATGAAGACGTCGAAGTCAGGGCCCGGAGCAGCGGCCAGCGACCGGAACAGGCTTTGCGCGTCGGCGGAGAGGTGACGGTAGGACAGGTCCACGGTGCGGTGGACGGCGTCGGCCCCGAGCTTGCGCAGTCCACCGTCCCGCAGCCTGCGGTCCAGATCGGCCACCGTCCACAGCGGCCGACTCCGCAGGCGCGCGGCGGACAGGGCCACCGCCAACGGCAGACCGCCGCACCTCGCCACGACCGAGCGCGCCGCCTCCGGCTCGGCGGCGACACGCTCGACGCCGGCGGTCCGGGCCAGCAGCCCGACCGCCTCCGCCACGCCGAACGGCTCCACCACGTACCGTTCGACGCCGTCCAGATGAAGCAGGCAGCGACGGCTGGCGATCAGCACTCCGCACGCCGGACCGGCCGGAATCAAGTCCCGTACCTGGCCCTCGTCAACGGCGTTGTCCAGCACGATCAGCATCTTGCGGTCGTGTACCCGGTCGCGGAACATCGCGGCGCGCTCGGCCCGGTCGGCGGGGATCTGCCTCGCCGGGACGTCCAGCGCCCGCAGGAACGACTCCAGGACCGTCGCCGTGTCGGTCGGCCCGTACACCGGATCGAAGCCGCGCAGGTTCACGTACAACTGGCCGTCCGGATACTGACCGTCGCGGACCAGGGCGTGCGCGGCGTGGACGGCCAGCTGGGTCTTCCCCACCCCGGCCATGCCTTCGAGGACTGCGATGGCCGTCGCAGGGCCACCTGGGGCGCCGCACGGTGTCAGCGCCGACACCAGCTCCGCCAGGAGCCGCTCATGCCCCACGAAGGTCGACAAGTCGCGGGGCAGTTGCCGGAACACGCCGGTCGGTCCGCCGGACTTCGCATCGGCGTGCACACGCACACAGGCCTCGCGCCAGCGGGCCACCTCCGATTCCGGAAATCCCAGGCTCCGGACGATCGCGACGACCAGGTCGAGGTCCAGTCGGCGGCGCCCGATCTTGAACACGTCGCCGACCGTGGACGATGCCACGATGCGCGGAGGTCGCATGAGCAGGCCGACCCGCCTGGCGATGGCCCGGTAGGAAGGGCGACCGGCGTTGATCCGCGCCTCGTCCAGCAGCCGTACGAATTCCGGCACGTCCTGGGCCCGTAACGGATCGGGCATGGCGAACTGGCTCACGTCGGGCCCCCGTTGATCATTCCGTGTCGTGGCCGAACACCCTAGCCGGGGGTGTCCGGAGTTGTACGGGAAACGGGCTTCCAGTCGGGACTCGGGGGCAAAGTCTGCCGAGGCAGCCAGCCACCGACACTAGGAGAGCTTGATGATCCGGAAGCGCACCGCCATCCGCCTCGGCGCCGTCGCCGCCATCGGCACCATTGGTCTGAGCCTCGGTGCCGGCGTGGCGATGGCCAGCACCAACTACTACGCCAGCGCCCGCGGTTGCAATGGGGGCATGCAGGTCGAACGGCGGTCGGACGGGCACGACTGGGTCCGCGGCTTCGTGTCCTCCGGCAGCGGCAACTCGTGCGGAGTGACCCTCCACCAGTCCAACGGCAACACCTTGAACGCCGGCACCGGCGATGTGACCGTTTACACCGACTGGCTCATCGACGCCGGGATCACCTCGTACGCCACCGTCTGCAACCTCGACCTCGGAGGGTGTGCCAGCACCGTGTCGTACTGACGGGCGTCGCCGGTCCCGTCCTGCTCCCGGTCAAAGGCGGGAGCAGAACGGGACCGGCCATGCTGCCGCATCGGGGTCAGCGTGTCGCGTTCACGCGCGCCGCAGGCGCGGGGTGGGGCAGTAGCGCGTGCCGCCTTCCACTGCGACGGTCGGCCCCGGGGCGATCTCGGTGAAGCCCGCGTCCCGGACCACCGGGAGTTCGCTGCGGACGAGTTCCTCCCAGACATCCGCCGGGGCCGTCCGCACCGCCAGCGCGAAGCCGGACTCCGCCCATTCCTTGCGCTGCACCTCGTCCAGCCGCCACCACGCGATCTGGGCGGCGTGCCCGGTCTGCGCCATCGTCTTGCCCGCGCTCATCTCCAGCCCCGGGTTGAGCCACAGCACCGGCAGCCCCGGCTCGGGCGCGCCGACCTCGTCCGTCTCCTCCAGGTCCGTCCCGGAGACCTGCAACTTGGCGAGTTCCTTCGGCCAGCCGTCCAGCGGAACGGGCGGGAACACCCGCACCTCCGCCTCCCGCCCCTGCACGGTGATGCCCGGCAGCTCGCCCGCCCGGCGCCACTCCCCGCCCCGGGCCCGCCGGACCACCTTGCGGATCCGCGCGTCCTCCCAGGCCGCGACCCGCTCGGCCCACTCGCCGTCCACCTCGGTCACCCGCGGGTCGGCCAGCAGCGTGAGCACCGCCCGTGCCGAGGTCTCCAGCGCGTCCGTCCGCCCCGGCGGGGTGGCCCGCTCCAGTCGGACGAGCAGCGGCAGGACGTACTGCGGCAGCGCGTCCCGGTCCTCGGCGGCCGGGGACGCACCGGAGCCGGAGGCGGGGGCGGCGGGCGAGACGGGAGACACGGGAGACGCGGGCGAGGCGGGAGCGGAAGCCGGGGCATCGAACGGAGAAGTCACCCGTCCAGCATGCCAGCCCCGCCCCGGCCGGCTCGGCCCGCCCCGGTCAGCGCAGCCGCTGCCGCAGCTCGTCGACCGCCGCCCGGATCCCGGCGCTGTAGACGTCCTCGGGCAGCGCGTCCAGACTGCGCACGGCCCGTTCGAGCTGCTCGCGCGCCAGGTCGGGCTCGCCGAGCTTGAGGTGGTCGGAGGCCAGGTTGAGGTGCAGCGAAGGGTAGAAGGCGCGCACCTGGAGGGCCGACTCGTACGTCCGGGCGCGTTCGGCGGTCAGCGAGTCGGCAGCGGCCAGGGCCCGCCGGTCCCACTCCAGTTCGGCCCTCGGGTCGTCCTGCAGATCGGCCAGATAGTGCGCCAGCACGCACCGGTGGAAGACGTCCCGCTCCCCGAGCTCGTCCCAGAGCTCCTCGAAGCCGGCCCGCGCCTCGGCCGTCCGGCCGCGCTGCGCCGCCCGCACGCCGTCCAGTCCCAGCGCGATCCGGGCCAGCGCGGTCTCCTCCCCGTCGGTCAGGGGAGCGTCCGCCCCGCCGGGACCTGCCGGGGGATCACCGCGCATACCAGACACATCGGACATGTCCGCAGCCTAACCGCCCCGGCCCGAGGGTGCCGGAGCCCGAGAGTGCCGAAGCCGGTGCGCGACGGCTCCGGTGCCCGGTCAGCGCCGGTGCCCGGTCAGCGGCGGTAGCCGCGCTGCGGGTCCCGCTCCTCGGCGTCCTCGTACATCAGGAACCAGCCCTCCGGGTGCGTGGCCGCCAGCAGCACCTCGGTCCGCTGCTCCGACGCCAGCTCCGGGTCGCCGTCGTCCGGCCCGTAGACGCCGAACAGCTCGTCGTTGCAGCCGTCCCAGTCGTAGTCGTACAGGTCGGCCGGGAGGTCGCCCATCATGTCGGCCACCGACTCGGGCTGCGCGCCGAGCAGGACCCTGGCGTCCACCAGCGCCATCCGCAGCGCGATCTCGTCGGCCAGGCAGCGCGGCAGCGGCCATTCGCCGAGCGCGAGGTCGTCGGCCAGGTCGTCGAAGGCCCGGGCCATCGCGCGGCGCCAGTTCCGGTGCATCCGCCAGGTGCGCTGGGGAAGCCGGGCGAAGACCGTCCAGTCCACGTCCTCGCCGTCGACGACCGGCTCGTCCCCGTGCTCGTCGAGGTCGTCGTACGCGGCGTCGGCCAGGCCGAGCAGCTGGGCGTGGAGGAGGCACGCGGTGCGCGGGGTGAGCGTCCAGTCCGCGCCCGCGCCGCCGTCCTCCTCCTCGCTCTCCAGCGGGAACAGCTCGGCGAAGTCCGGTGTGAAGTCCTCGGTCACGCTGATCTCCAGCGTGCCGCCGACCGCCTCGACCCCGGGGATGGCGGCGACCAGCCGGTCCGGGTGCAGCAGCGCGCCGAGCGCCGCGTTGGCGTCCTCGGCGACCTCGCGCAGCAGTTCGCGGCGCTGGCCGGCCGGGTCGATCCCGTCGAAGTCCAGCTCTTCGACGGCCCTGATCGCGGCCGCGCGCAGGGCCGGCCAGTCGGTGATCCGCAGGCCCAGCACCACCGTCGCCTCGATCTCCTGCGCGCCGGAGTCCTCCGCCGCGCCCGGCCCCTGTGGATGATCGCTTCGCTCGCCCATGGGGCTACGGTACGGCTTTTCGGGCGTCCGATCACCGGTCCGGACCACCTTCCGGAAGCCTTCTCGGCCACCGCCCGGCCCTGCCTTGGTCACTCGGACGCATGAACTTGGCAGGATGAGCCCCATGGCTGACATCAATGAGTACGGCGGCGGGCAGGGCCCGAACGCCGACGTCCTGGTCGTGACCACCAATGACATCCCCGGCTTCCGGGTCGATCACGTGATCGGCGAGGTGTTCGGGCTGACCGTCCGCAGCCGCCACATCGGCAGCCAGATCGGTGCCGGGCTGAAGTCACTGATCGGCGGCGAGCTGCGCGGTCTGACGAAGACGCTGGTCGAGAGCCGCAACGAGGCGATGCAGCGGCTGATCGAGCAGACCAAGGCGCGTGGCGGCAACGCCGTGCTGATGATGCGCTTCGACGTGACCGAGGCGGCGGACGTGGGCACCGAGGTCTGCGCCTACGGCACCGCGGCAGTGATCTCCCCCGCCGTCTGACGTACCGGACCCACCCGCGCGCTCCACGCCCGCTGCCCTCCGGAAACGTGCGGAAGATCACGAAGGCCGGGAGCGGAGAACGGCGCGGAGGGGACGCGGCGGGAACAGTCGCCGCGGCCCCGATGTTTCACCGGCGTGACTGTTTACGGTGCAACGAACACCGCGCCCCAGCGCGTGGACGTCCTGGTGGTGGGCGCCGGGCAGGCGGGCCTGTCCGCCGCCTACCACCTGCACCGTCGCGGCTTCGCCCCCTGGCGGGCGGGCGCCGACGGCGGTTTCGTCGTCCTCGACGCCAATGCCGAGCCCGGCGGCGCCTGGGCGCACCGTTCGCCGTCCCTGCGGATGGCCACCGTCCACGGCTTCCACGACCTCCCGGACGCCGAGCTCCCGCCGGTCGACCCCGAGGCCCCCGCGCGCGAGGTGGTACCGGGGTACTTCACGGCGTACGAAGCCCGGCACGCGCTCCCGGTCGTACGCCCCGTCGAGGTGCGCGCCGTACGCGCCGAGTCCGAGCGCCCGGACTCCCGGCTGCTGGTCGAGACCGACCGCGGCACCTGGTCCACCCGCGCGCTGATCAACGCCACCGGCACCTGGACCCGCCCGTTCCTCCCGCACTACCCCGGTCACTTCGCCGGCCGCCAGCTGCACTACGCCGAGTACCGCGGGGCCGAGGAGTTCACCGGCAAGCGCGTCCTGGTGGTGGGCGGCGGCGCCTCGGCGATCCAGGTGCTGTCCGAGGTCGCGGCGGTCGGCACGACGGTCTGGGCCACCCGCTCCGAACCCGTCTACCACGAAGGTCCGTTCACTCCCGAGTACGGCCGCGCGGTGGTCGCCAAGGTCGAGGAACGGGTCCGGCAGGGCCTGCCGGTGCGCAGCGTGGTGAGCGTGACCGGGCTCGGCCCGTCCGTCGCCTACCGGCGCGCCGAGGAGCTGGGCGCGCTGCACCGCCGACCGATGTTCGACCGCCTCACCGAGCACGGAGCCGCCTGGGGCGACGAGGAGACGACGGTCGACGCGATCGTCTGGGCCACCGGCTTCCGGCCCGAGGTCGGCCACCTCGCCCCGCTCGGCCTGCGCTCCCCCGGCGGCGGCATCGCCCTCACCGGCACCCGGGCCACCGCCGACCCGCGCGTCCACCTGGTCGGCTACGGCCCGTCCGCCAGCACCGTCGGCGCCAACCGGGCCGGGCGCGCGGCCGTCAACGACCTGGTCGCGCTGCTCGGCGACCCGGAGCGGCAGCCCGCGCCGACCGCCGTGTGACCCACCCGGCGCCCGGGCGGCGGGTGGGGCGGTGGGCCGGGCGGTGGAGCGGGCGCCGGACCGGGCGGTACGGCCGGCGCACCGCTGACCCTGCGGCTCAGCGGTCGTAGTCGACCGTCACCCGCTCGGTGAGCGGACGGGCCTGGCAGGTGAGGACGTAGCCGGCGGCCAGCTCCTTCTCCTCCAGGGCGAAGTTGCGGCGCATCTCCACCTCGCCCTCGGTGACCAGGGCCCGGCAGGTGCCGCAGACCCCGCCCTTGCAGGCGAACGGCAGGTCGGGGCGGGAACGCTGGGCGCCGTCCAGGATCGAGCGGTCGCAGGGGAGGGAGAGGGTGCTGCCACGGCCGTCGAGGACGATGGTGACCTCGCTGCGCGCGCCCTCGCCGTCCGACCCGTCCGTCCCGTCCGTCCCGTCGGCGCGGTCGGTCCGGTCCCAGTCCTCGTCGCGCTCGGGGAGCGGCTCGTCCTCGGCGTGGAACAGCTCCTGGTGCACCCGCTCGCCCGGGACGCCCAGCTCGGCGAGCAGCTCTTTCGCCCCGGTGACCATCCCGAACGGGCCGCACAGCCACCAGTGCCCGACACCGCCCACGTCCACCAGCGCCGCCAGCAGCGCCCGCACCCGCTCCGGGTCCAGACGGCCGCTGAGCAGTTCGGCGTCCCTGGTCTCCCGGGAGAGCACGTGGACCAGCTGGAAGCGGCCGAGGTAGCGGTCCTTCAGGTCGGCCAGCTCGTCGGCGAACATCACGGTGTCGCTGCGCCGGTTGCCGTAGAGCAGGGTGACGGTGGAGCGGCGGTCGGCGGCCAGCACGGAGCCGGCGATCGACAGCATCGGGGTGACGCCGGAGCCTGCGGCGAGCAGCACATGGTCGGCCGGGACGCCGAGTTCCGGGGTGAACTGGCCCGACGGCGTCAGGACCTCCACCTCCTCGCCCGGGCGCGCCTCGCGCACCAGCCACCGCGAGAACAACCCGCCGGGCACCTCCCGGACGGCGATCCGCAGCGGGCCGCCGACGGGGGCGCAGATCGAGTAGGAGCGGCGCTCGTCGGCACCGTCCACCAGTTTGCGCAGCGTCAGGGTCTGCCCCGGGCGGAAGGCGTACTCCTGCGCCAGCTCGTCCGGCACCGCGAAGGTCACCGCCACGGCGTCCTCGCAGAGCCGCTCCACCCGGTCGATCCGCAACCGGTGGAAGGTGGGACGGCGGGCCGGGCGGATGCCGGTCACCCGGGCGTCGGCAGCGGAAGCGGCAGAAGCGGCGGAAGCGGCGGGCATTCAGATCTCCTTGACGCGTTCGAACGGCTCCCGGCAGACGCGGCAGCGCCAGAGCGCCTTGCACGCGGTGGAACCGAAGCGGGACAGCTCCTCCGTCTCCGGGGCGCCGCAGCGCGGGCAGGCCACCCGGCTCTCGGCGGTGGCGGTACGGGTCCGGCCGAGGGCGAGCGCGACCGGCCCGGCCGCCCGGACGGCGGAGGTCGGGCGGGGCGGGGCGATGCCCGCCTCGGCGAGCTTGCGGCGGCCCTCGGCGGTGATCAGGTCGGTGGACCAGGGCGGGTCCAGCCGCAGCCGGACCCGGACGTCCGGGTACCCGGCCGCGCGCAGCCGGCGGTCGACGTCGGCGGCCATCTCGGCGACGGCGGGGCAGCCCGAGTAGGTCGGGGTCAGCCAGGCGGTGACGGTGCCGTCCGCCACCTCGACGCCGGCCAGGACGCCGAGGTCGGCCAGGGTGAGCATGGGCAGCTCCGGGTCCGGGACGGTCGCGGCGACCGCCCAGGCCGGGTCGCGGTCGGTCGCCGAGGCCCCGGCTACCTTCTCGCCGGCCACGTCGCCGGTCACCATCTCGCCGGTCACCACGTCACCGGCCACCACGTCACCGGCCACCACGTCGCCGGTCACCACGTCGCCCCCGGGTGTGCGCGGGCCACCACCTGCATTTCGGCGAGCAGCGGACCGAGGTCCTCGGTGTGCACGCCGTCCCGGCCGGCCCGGCCGAGGACGGTGGCGAGCGGCAGCACGTCCGGCACGGTCAGCCCGGCCTCGACGAGGACGGCGGCGAGCGAGCGCAGGACCGGTTCGCGCAGGGTCGCCGGGTCGACGCCCACCCGCAGCTCCACCGGGTGCGCCGTGAACAGCTCCTCCAGCAGCGGCCAGACCGCGTCCACCCCGGCCTGCATCCGCTCGGCGGAGTACGGCGTGCCGTCGCCCAGACGCAGCGTCCAGGCGGTGGCGTACTCGCGGTGGTACGCCAGCTCCTTGACTCCCCGGGCCGCGACCGCCGCCAGCACCGGGTCGGGGTGCCCGGCCAGCGCCTCGTACAGGGCGCCGCGAGCGGTGGCGAACAACAGCAGCCGGGCGATCGAGTACGCGAAGTCGCCGTTCGGCGTCTCCACCAGCCGGACGTTGCGGAACTCGTGGTCCTCGCGCCAGTACGCCAGGTCGTCCTCGGTACGGCCGGAACCGTCCGCCTGACCAGCCCGGGTGAGCAGCAGGCGGGACTGGCCGAGCAGGTCGAGGCCCAGGTTGGCGAGCGCGACCTCCTCCTCCAGCTCGGGCGCCCGGGTGCACCACTCGATCAGCCGCTGGGCGAGGACCAGGGCGTCGTCGCCCAGCATCAGGCAGTACGCGGCGAGGTCGGCGCCGTCCGTCCCGGCGGGCACGGCGGTGTCCACCCCGAGCAGCGGGTCGGCGAAGCCCGTGCCGTACGCCCAGCGGCCCTCGCCCTCGGGGCCGGGGGCGGCCTCGGCGAGGGCGAGGTAGACGTGGTCGTCCTGCCCGGAGCCGGGGGCGGCGTGGGCCCGCGTCGCGGCGTGGTCCCGCGTGGTCGCGTGGTCCCGGGTGGCGGTGTCGTCCTGCATGGCGGTTCCCCCGTCAGATGTGCGGGACATCCTCGGGGATGTCGTAGAAGGTCGGGTGGCGGTAGACCTTGTCGCCGCTGGGCTCGAAGAACGGGTCGCGCTCGTCCGGGGTGGAGGCGGTGATCGCGTCCGAGCGGACCACCCAGAGGCTGACGCCCTCGTTGCGGCGGGTGTAGAGGTCGCGGGCGGCGAGCAGGGCCATCCGGTCGTCTGCCGCGTGCAGCGAACCGACGTGGACGTGGTTCAGCCCTCGGCGGGGGCGCACGAACACCTCGTACAGCGGCCAGCCGGCCTTGGGCGCGGCCGTGGGCACAGCCGTGGGCTCGGTCACTTTCCGTTCTCCTGTTCCGTGACGTGCTGGGCGGGCTGGGCATGCTGGGCGGGCGAAGTGTGCTGGGCGGGCTGGGCGGGCTGCTCAGCGGCGGCGGACTGCTCGGCGGAGCGCTTGGCCGCATAGGCGACGGCCGCCTCACGGACCCAGGCGCCCTCCTCGTGGGCGGCGCGGCGGCGGTCGATCCGCTGGGCGTTGCAGGGGCCCTGGCCCCGGATGACCCGGTTCAGCTCGGACCAGTCCGGCTCGCCGAAGTCCCAGCCGCCGCGCTCCTCGTTCCAGCGCAGCTCGGGGTCGGGGAGCGTGACGCCCAGGTGCTCGGCCTGCGGGACGGACATGTCGACGAAGCGCTGCCGCAGCTCGTCGTTGGTGTGCCGCTTGATCCGCCAGGCCATCGAACGGGCGGTGTTGGGCGAGTCCCCGTCCGAGGGGCCGAACATCATCAGCGACGGCCACCACCAGCGGTCCACGGCGTCCTGGACCATCCGGCGCTGCGCCTCGGTCCCGCGCATCAGCGTCATCAGGAGCTCGTAGCCCTGGCGCTGGTGGAAGGACTCCTCCTTGCAGATCCGCACCATCGCGCGGGCGTACGGACCGTAGCTGCACCGGCAGAGCGGGACCTGGTTGCAGATCGCCGCGCCGTCCACCAGCCAGCCGATCACGCCGACGTCCGCGAAGGTGAGGGTCGGGTAGTTGAAGATCGAGGAGTACTTCTGGCGGCCGGAGATCAGCTTCTCGGTGAGCTCGGCGCGGTCGACGCCGAGGGTCTCGGCGGCGGCGTAGAGGTAGAGGCCGTGGCCGGCCTCGTCCTGGGCCTTGGCGAGCAGGATGGCCTTGCGGCGCAGCGACGGCGCCCGGGTGAGCCAGTTGCCCTCGGGCTGCATGCCGATGATCTCGGAGTGGGCGTGCTGGGCGATCTGGCGGATCAGGGTGGCCCGGTAGGCGTCGGGCATCCAGTCCCTGGGTTCGATCCGCTGCTCGGCGGCGATGACCGCCTCGAACCGGTCCTCCGGCGCCTGCGCCGGGACCAGTTCGGCCACCTCTGCTGTCACCACGGTCCCCTCTCACGTCCTGCTCCGGTCCGCGGCCGGCCGGCCGAGACTCGAGCACCAACCGACTGACCGTTCGGTCGGTACCATTCTGCGCGGCGGGGCGGAGGGATGGCAAGGCGGGAAACAGATAACAGCTGACAGATTTCGAAATCTGTCAGCTGTTATCTGTCATCTGTTCGCTGTTCGCTGTCGGCTGTTCTCTGTCGGCTGTTCGCTGTCGGTTGTTACCTGTCAGCCGTCAGCCGTCAGCCGTCGGCGCCTCCGGCCGGCCCGCTCACCCCTCCGCGCGGTCGCGCAGTCGCGGCAGCGGCACCGCGAGGAGTGCCGCCAGCAGGGCGATCCGGGGTGCGATCTGGTCCAGCCGGATGTACTCGTGCCGGGCGTGCGCCCCGGCACCCACCGCGCCGAAGCCGTCCAGGGTCGGCAGCCCGCGCGAACCCGGCAGGTTGGTGTCGCCCGCCCCGCCCGCCGGGGCACCGTCCAACTGCTGCCCGAGCACCGCGGCGAGCGAGCGCACGTGCCGCAGCAGCGGGTTTCCGGTCCGCTCGGGCCATGCCGGGCGGCTGGACAGCACCTCCGTCCGCACCCGGGCGCCCGGGCGGAGCGCCGTGAGCCGGGCGAGGTGGTCGAGCGTACGGCGCTGCGCCTCGGCGGTGGAGAACCGCAGGCCGAGTTCGGCCTCGGCCCGGCCGGCGATCACATTGGCACGTGAACCACCGCTGATCCGACCGGCGTTGAGCTCAGTACCGGGCTGCCCGGCGAGGCCCCGGACGGCCACCAGCTGATCCACCAGCTCGTCGACGGCCGACACCCCGTCGTGGGCGTCGTTGCCCGCGTGCGCCTCGCGCCCGGTGACGGTGAGCCGGACCCGGGTGCTACCGCGTCGCGCGGTCTTCAACCGGCCGTCGGGGTGCGGCGGTTCGAGCCCCAGCACCGCCGCCGCGCCGCGCAGTTGGCGCTCGACCAGGCGCCGCCCGTCCGGACTGCCGACTTCCTCGTCCGAGACCACGACCAGGCGCACGGTCCGGTGCGGGCGCTCCCCCAGGTCGGCGAGCATCGCCAACGCGCCTTCCAGGATGGCGAGTCCACCCTTCATGTCGACCACGCCCGGGCCGGTGAGCCGGCCGTCCTGCTCGGTGACCGGCCAGTCCGCCAGGGTGCCGGCCGGCCAGACGGTGTCGTGGTGGCCGACGATCAGCAGGTGCGGCAGGGACTCGTCCCTGCCCTCCCACTCCAGGACCAGGTGGTCGCCGGCCGGGCCGGGCTCGCGACGGGCGGTGGCGCCGGTGGCCCGGAATCCGTCGGCCAACTCCTCGGCGAGGCCGTCGAGTCGGGGGGCGTCTCCGCTGGGCGACTCGATCCTCGCCAGGTCCACACAGCGGCGCCGGACGGCACCGGCCAGGGTACGGGCACGGGCGCTGAGCGCCTGCGGAAGGCCCGGCAGCGCCGTGGTGACCGTGGCGACGACTGCGGCGCTCGTGGCGCTGGTGGCACTGGTGGCACTGGTGGCACTGGTGGCGCTGGTGGCGCTGGTGGCACTCGTAGGGCTCACGGCTGCGGCCGTGGTGCTCGTGGTACTCGCGACAGCGACAGCCACGGCGGCGACTGCGACGGCTTCGGCTGCCGCGGCCTCGGCGGCGGCATTCGCGGTGCCGGCGGGCCTCGTGCCCGGGGTGGTGGCCGGGGTGGTGACCACGGCAGAAGCCGGAGTGGTGGCCGGGGTGATGGCCGGAGTGGTGGCCGGGGTGATGGCCGAACCGCCGGTAGTGGCTGGGTCGAGGGCCTCGCCGTCCGCCGAGGTCGGGACGGGGATCTGGGTTCGGTCGGCTTCCGCGGCGGCGCCCGGCACGGCGGGCGACCCGACGATCTGGGGACTCAACGCTCGCCTCCGCGGCCGCCGCCGGTATTCAGCGGCCGGACCGGCCGACCGCCCCCGCCCGGGTTCCAGGCCCAGGCGGACCGCACCGTGCGACCGGGATGACCGACGACCCTCCGGAACGGTCCGTCTGGCCCAAGTACGGTGGAACGGTAGGGCGGCGTGCTTGGCATTGCGTCCTCCTCGCTCGATCCGGTGGCCCCGGTCCGCCCGGGGCCCCGTGGACGGCGGCCTCCTGTTGGCGGGCGCAGTGGCCGCACCGCCGCAGGGAAGCCGAGATGTGAGCCTAGAAGAACCGTTCGGTTTCCTGCGAGGTGGCCCTGCTCCCAGCGTGCCGGTACCGGGCCCAGCCTCGGGCACCCGTCGGGGAACGGCGACGGGCGCGCGGCGCGCGGGCCTGGATCGGCGCGCGGGCGCGGTCGCCGGATCGCGCCCATCTCCACCATGGACCCGCCGTCCGGGTTCGGCAGCGCAAACGGCCAAGGCACGGCATTTCCACGCCGGATGGGTGACAGCGGCTCAGCCCGCGATACGAACCGGGGGCACGCGACGGCTCAGGGAAGCCCGGTCCGGCACCCGGCCTGACTCCGAGGGAACGTCCGGGGAACACCCGTGTGAACACCGACCGGTGCGGTGCCTCGACGAGCCCCGCCGTGCGCCCCGGCCGGAGGCCGCACCGCCGTTACTGTCCGCGCGGCACCCCCGGCACCCCCGGTCCGCGCGGCCACCGGCCGCACGCTCACGCACCGTCCCCGACGAGTCCGGCGTCCCGTGCCAGCAACGCGGCCTGGACCCGGTTGCCGACGCCGAGCCCGGTCAGGATCCGGCTGACGTGCGCCTTGACGGTGCTCTCGCGCATCCCCAGGACGCCCGCGATCTCGGCGTTGGAGAGCCCGTCGGCGAGTTCGCGCAGCACGTCGGTCTCCCGTGGGGTGAGCCCGGCGACGCGACCGCGCGCGGTGACCGACCGGGGCGCGCCGACCCGGTGGTAGCGGTCGATCAAGCGCCGCGCGGCCGCCGGGTGCAGCATCCCCTGCCCGCCCGCGACGACGTGGACGGCCCGGGCGATCTCGGCGGGCGGGGTGTCCTTGAGCAGGAAGCCGTCGGCCCCGGCGGCGAGCGCCTGGTACACGTACTCGTCGAGGTCGAAGGTGGTGAGCGCGATGACCCGGGGCCCGTCGGGGAGTTCGCGCAGGCGCCGGGTGGCGGCGATGCCGTCGAGCCGGGGCATCCGGATGTCCATCAGCGCGACGTCGATCCGCCTGCTCCCGGCGATCTCGACCGCCTGGAGGCCGTCGGCGGCCTCGGCGACCACGGTGAGCGCCGGATCCTGGGTGAGCAGGTCGACCAGACCGAGGCGAACCAGCGCGTCGTCGTCGACCACCATCGTTCGGATCATGCGGGTGTCCTTCGGCTTCGGCTGCCGCTTCCGTCGCCCGGGCGACAGGGCGACAGGGCGACAGGGCGACAGGGCGACAGGGCCGGGCGGCAGCGGGGGCGCGGGCAGGGGCGGTTGCAGCAGCAGGGGCAGGGGCAGCGGGCAACGGGCAACGGGCAACGGGCGGGGCGGGACGGCGCCCGGGGGTCACGGTGGCTGCCGCATCGGGCCGCCGTCGGCGCGGGCGGGGACAGCCGGCTCGGGCACCGGCTGCGGTGGGCGCCCGGGCGCGGGCAACCGGGCGGAGAGCCGGAAGCCGCCGGCGCCGTCCGAACCCGCGTCGAAGTGGCCGCCGAGCGCGCCGACCCGTTCGCCCAGCCCCACCAGGCCGTACCCGCCGCCCCGGCCCGGACCGTCCGACGGAACCCCGCCCGCACCGTTGCTGACCTCCACCACGGTCGCCGGCAGGCCGTACCCGACCCGGACCGTGACCGGCGCCGCGGGCGCGTGCTTGCGGGCGTTGGTCAGCGCCTCCTGAACCAGGCGGTGCACGGCCAGCCGATGCGTGGTCGGGACGGTCTCCGGGTCCCCGAAGAGGGCCAGTTCGACCTGCTGCCCCGCCTGGGTGGCCTCGCCGACGAGTTCGGTGAGGTCGCGCAGGGCCGGCGCCGCGACGCCGCCGGGCGCTCCCGGCCCGGACGGCTCCGCCCTGGCCGCGAGCACGGCCGGCGGGTCGGCCCGCAGTGCTCCCAGGACGTCGCGCAGGTCGTCGAGCGAGCGGGCGGCGGTGGTGCGCAGCAGTTCGAGCCGGTGGCCGAGCCGGTCCGGGTCGGCGGCGACGGTACCGGCCCTGGCCTGGTCGCGCAGCACCCCGGCGTGCAGCACCAGCAGGCTGAGGCGGTGGGCCAGCACGTCGTGCATCTCCCGTGCGATCCGGGCGCGTTCGGCGGACCGGGCCTGGTCGGCGCGCAACTCGCGCTCACGGCGCAGCGCGTCGACCTGCTCGTGCAGGGCGTGGATCAGCACCCGCCGGCCGTGCAGCCACATGCCGACGGACAAGGTGGCGGCCTGGAGGAGGACTTGGGATCCGGCGGTGCGGGCCCAGTCGGCCGGCGAATCCGCGCCGACCCCGCTCGCCACCGCGATCACCGCTCCACCGGCCACCGCCGGACCGGTCCGGCCCAGGTAGGCGAGGTGGAAGACGCTGAACAGCCCGGGGAAGGCCCGGTTCAACAGCCCGGCGGTGAGCACCGGCAGCACGGCGCCGACGGCCGGGTAGCGGCGGGCCAGGACCGGCGAGAGTGAGGCGAGCACGGCCAGGACCGTGCGCTCCACGCGCCACGGGCCCTCGACGTGGGACCACTGGACCAGGGCCTCCTCGGCGGCCAGGCCGAGCAGGCCGGTCAGCAGCAGGGTTTCGGTCCAGGGCCGGTGGTCCGGGCCGTACCAGTCGAGCAGACCCCCGCGCATCGGGCACCTTCCTTCCTCGTCCCGAAAGCCTTCCGCCCGACCGTGGTCGCGTCCGTAGGATCGATGCTAGGGGCGGTCGAGTGCCCGGTACCCCTGCCTTCCGGCCAAGCGAACCCTGAACTTTCGTCGGGGGCACGCGTCGCTGACCGGCCGATTCGCGGCGCTTCCGCCCTGCCTAGCGTCGACGGCATGACGAACGAACGGCTCCGGCACCGCGCCGACTCCCCTGCACCGAAGTACAGTTCGCCCGTCGGCGGGGACAAGCTGCTGTTCCTCTCCGAGACCCTGCGCACCTTCCACGACACCGGAGCGCTGGCCCCGAGCGGCCCGGAGCTGGTGAACGCGATGGTGGTGCCGGTCACCAGCCGCCCGAACCGTCCGATCTCGGTGCTGGAGGTCGGCGCCGGCACCGGCGTGGTGACCCGTCGGCTGGTCCAGGCACTGCGCCCGGGCGACCGGCTGCACGTCGTCGAGCCGAACCCGCGGTTCGCCGACCGGCTGCGGGAGGACCCGGTGCTGGCGGCCCGCCACCCGGGGGTCACCCTCCGGCTGTCGGCCTGCCGGGTCGAGGAACTGCCGCACCGCCGGCCCCCGGCGCCGGGGGGCGCCCTCACGGGGGCCCGCGAGGAGCGCGAGGAGCGCGAGGAGCATCCGGACCACGACGAGCACGGGGAGCGGTACGACGCCATCGTGTCCGGGCTGCCGTTCACCAACTTCCGGCCCGCGCAGGTCCGCGAAATCCTCGACCTGTACCTGCGACTGCTGGCGCCCGGCGGCGAGCTGACGTACTTCGGGTACCTCGGCACGGCGGCGGCGCGCACCCTCACCTCGGGCCCCCGCCGGGGCGCCCGCCACCGGGCGGTGGTGCGGCTGCTGCGGCAGTTCGAGGCCACGTACGGACTGGGCGAGCGCACGGTCTGGCGCAACCTGCCGCCTGCCCGCGCCTACCTCCTCAGGTCGCCGGGCGGGCGCGAGGAGTGGACGCCGCCAACGGGCGCCCCGGCCGGGAGCACCGGCGCCGGGACGACAGCGCCCGGGGACGCGACGGCCAGGAACCCGGCGCCCGGGGACACGGCGCCCGGGGACACGGCGCCCGAACCGGCGGACGGGACGGCCCCGGCACCTCGATGATGGACCGGGGCCGGACCCGGCTCCCGATTTCCGACAGTGAGGAGCAGCGATGACCCCCTCGGTCCGTGACGTGGAAGAGCACAACCGCTTCGAGGCCTGGGTGGACGGCGAACTGGCCGGCTTCGCCGACTACCTGCGCAGCGACCAGCTGGTGGTCTACCCGCACACCGTGGTCGAGCCCGCCTTCGAGGGGAAGGGCGTCGGCAGCGCGCTCGCCCGCGCCGCGCTGGACGACGCCCGCGCCCGCGACCTGCCCGTCCTGGCCACCTGCCCCTTCATCAAGGGCTGGATGCTCAGGCACCCCGAGTACATCGACCTCGCGTACGAGAACCGCAGCCGGGTCGCCGACTGAGGAGCGGGTGCGGGGCGCTCGCGGGGCCGCGCTATCCGTAACAGCTGACAATCGACAGATTTCAACTTTCAGATAACAGACGACAGCGAACAGATTTTGAAATCTGTTCGCTGTCGTGGCATAGTGGCACCCGGGTCACCCTGACTGCTCCCAGACTGTTCCGGCGTCGCACCCGCCCCCTGGAGTCACCATGTCCTCGACCGCGCGATCCTAAGGACGGACCTCCCCGTGACCACGGACACCACACTCACCGCCGACCAGATCCTGCTCGCGGCGGAGGACGTCCTCCGGCGGTTCGGCCCGGCCAAGGCCACCGTCGTCGACGTCGCCCGCATCCTCGGCGTCAGCCACAGCAGCGTCTACCGCCACTTCCCGAGCAAGGCCGCACTGCGCGAGGCGGTCACCCAACGCTGGCTGGACCAGGCGCACCAGGAGCTCTCCACCATCTCGGTCCAGAGCGGACCGGCCTCCGAGCGGCTGCACCGCTGGCTGACGACGCTGTTCGCGGCCAAGCGGAGGAAGGCCCTGGACGACCCGGAGCTGTTCGCCACCTACATGGTGCTGGTCGAGGAGAACAGCGGCATCGTCGACGCGCACATCGACACCCTGGTCCGCCAGATCGCGCAGATCTTCCAGGACGGCGTGGACAGCAAGGAGTTCAGGCTCGCCCACATCCTCAACACCTCCCGCGCCGTGTTCGACGCCACCGCGCCGTTCCACGACCCGGCGTACGCGCCGACCTGGTCCGCCCCGGGCGCCGACGACCGTTTCGAGGCCGTCTGGAAGCTCGTCCTCGGCGGCCTCAGGGCCAAGTGACCCGATACCACCCGCGGCCGGCCCGGGCGTCCGCACCCCGGAGGGAAATCCGGTCGCCGACGCCCCGACCGTCCGCCAGACTGCCGCACACGAGTCGATCTCACTTGGAGGATGACATGCGTGCGGCCGTTCCGGTCCTGGACAGTGTGCGGGGGCTCGCCCTCGGCGATGCCTTCGGCGACCGCTGGTTCTCCGTCCCGGTGGACGAGGCGCCCTCGGCCCTGGCCGCCCGCCTGGTCCGCCGCGCCCCCTGGCACTGGACCGACGACACCGCGATGGCACTCGTCCTGGTCCGCCACCTGACCGCCCACGGCGAGGTCCGACAGGACGCTCTCGCCCGGGAGTTCGCCGCCGAGTACGCGCGTGAGTACGGGCGCAAGTACGGGCCGTCGATGCACCGGGTGCTGCGCGGGATCGGCGCGGGCGGGGACTGGCGCGCCGTCACCGCCGGCCAGTTCGAGGGCCAGGGCTCGTACGGGAACGGCGCCGCGATGCGGGTCGCCCCGCTGGGCGCCTGGTTCGCCGACGACCTGGACGAGGTGGCCCGGCAGGCCGAACTGCAGGCACTCACCACCCACTTCCACCCGGAGGCCGTCGTCGGCGCGGTGGCGGTCGCCCTCGCGGCCGCGCTCGCCGTCCGGAGTCGGGGCGAAGCGCCGCCCGGCCGGGCCGAGTTGCTGACCGAGATCGCCGGAGGGCTGCCGGACAGCGACGTCCGGTCCGGACTGCGGATCGCCGCCCGGCTGCCCGAGCGCACCAGCGTCCGGCACGCCGCCAACGTGCTCGGCTCCGGGGCACTGATCTCCGCCCCGGACACCGTCCCGTTCGCCCTCTGGTCCGCCGCCGAGCACCTGGACTCACTGCCCGAGGCGATCTGGCACACCCTGGAGGGCTGGGGGGACCAGGACACCACCTGCGCCATCGCCGCCGGGGTCGTCGCCGCCCGCACCGGGCTCTCCGACGTCCCCCCTGCCTGGCTCGCCGCCCGGGAGGAGCTGCCGGACTGGTTCGCCGGGCTCTCCGGAGCCGAGGTCTCCGCCGGTACCACGGACGCCTTGGATGCCCCGGGCGTCGGCTGAGTCGCCCCGGGCGGCGGCTGACATCAGGTGGCGCGGTGGTGCCCGCCGGTCAGCGCCGGACGATGCGGTGGAGCACCCCGTACGCGAACAGCAGCACCACCGCGCCGCCGATCGCCGACACCCAGGTCGTCACGTCGAGGAAGCTCAGCTTCACCGCCCCGTGCATCCAGTGCGAGACGATCCAGGTGCCGACGTAGGACCCGGCGATGCCGATCAGGGTGGTCCCTATCAGCCCGCGTTCGCCCTTCCCCGGCAGCGCCATCCTGGCCAGGGTCCCGGACACCAGGCCAAGCACGATCCACGCCATCCAGCTCATCCGTCGCCCCTCGTGTCATCGACGTGACGGCCCCGTCGAGACAGCGGGTCCGGTCCGAAGGACGCACGAGGACGCCGCATGGTTTCCGGCCGGGCTCCACACGTCGGCCGAGCGACGCGAACCGGCCACCCGGACGGACCGGCCGGGAGTGGCACACGCCCGGCGAACCGGCGGCGGGACGCTCCCCGATCGGCCGTCCGGCCCGCTAGGTCGGCCCACCCGGCCAAGCCCGGTCCGCCCGGTCGGTGCACCGCAGTGCCCCGCCGCCACCTCTCCGTTCAGCGACGCGAGTTGCCGAACAGCAGCCGGTAGATGATCAACAGCACCAGGGCGCCGCCGATCGCCGACACCCAGGTCGCCGCGTCGAAGAAGTGCGCCGAGACCGACCGGTGCATGAAGTGCGACGCGATCCAGCCGCCGACGAAGGACCCGGCGATGCCGATCAGCGTGGTGACGATCAGGCCGCCCGGGTCCTTCCCCGGCAGCAGCAGCTTGGCCAGCCCGCCTGCCAGCAGGCCGAGCACGATCCACGCGACGATGCCCATCCGTCATCCCTCCCGTCTTCGGCGTGACGGCCCCGTTCCGTCCGCTCTGCTCCGAAGGACGCCACCGCCCGCCGCCCGGTTCCGGCGCCGCAGGGCACGGGACCCGAAACCGGCCACCGGCCCCTGTCCCGGCCCCTCGCCCTCCCCCGTCTCCCGAGCACGGCACACGCGTGGCGTCCTTCCTGCGGACCGCCGGCACCGGGAGGATGGCGGCCATGCGCATCCTGATCGCCACCGCCGGGTCGCGCGGCGACGTGGACCCCTTCACCGGGCTCGGGGTCCGCCTGCGGGCCGCCGGCCACCAGGTGGCCGTCGCCACCCACGCCACCTTCGCCGAGTCGGTCCGGGCCGCCGGGCTGGAGTTCCGCCCGCTGCCCGTCGACCCCCGCGCCGAACTCGCCTCCGAGCAGGGACGGCGGCTGCTGAAGGCCGGCAGCGGACCGGCGGCCGTACTCCAGCTCCTCCGGCTTGGCCGAAAGTTCATGCCCGCGCTCGGCGACGGGATCACGGAGGCCGTCGCGCTCGGCACCGACCTGCTGCTGACCACCAGCACCACCAGTGCGCTCGGCCAGGTCGCCGCCGAGGCGGCCGGCCTCCCCACCATCGGGCTGTTCCTCCAACCCATCGCACCCACCCGGGAGTTCGCGCCCGCCGTCACGGGCTCCCGCTCCCTCGGCGGGCCCGGCAACCTGCTCGCCGGACACGCCGTCCAAGCCGCGACCGACCGGCTGTTCGTCCCGGCCGTCCGCGAACTGCGCCGCCGACTCGGCCTGCCGCCGCTCGGGATCGCCAGGACCCGGCGCAACCACCCCGTCCTGCACGGGTTCTCGCCGTCGGTCGTCCCCCGCCCGGCCGACTGGCACCCCCGGCTGGACGTGGCGGGCTACTGGTGGCCGGCCGCCCGACCGGACTGGCAGCCACCGGCCCGCCTGGTCGACTTCCTCGCCGCCGGACCGCCGCCGGTCTTCGTCGGCTTCGGCAGCCTGGTCGTCCCGGACCCCGAGCGGCTCACCGCCACCGTCCTCGCGGCCGCCCGCGCCGCCCGGGTCCGCCTGCTCCTGCAGACGGGCTGGAGCGGCTTGGCCGCCGAGGACTCCGACATCGTCCTGACCATCGGCGACACCCCGCACGACTGGCTGTTCCCCCGCACGGCCGCCGTGGTCCACCACGCGGGTGCCGGCACCACGGCGGCCGCCCTCCGGTCCGGGACGCCCACCGTCCCCGTCCCCGCCCAACTCGACGCGCCCTTCTGGTCCGCCCGGCTGACGGCCCTCGGGGTCTCCCCGGGCCCCGTCCCCCTGCGCACCCTCACCGCCGCCCGGCTGGCCACCGCCATCCGCCAGGCCCTGGACAACCCCCACCACCGCGCGCGTGCCCAGGCCGTCGCGACCACCCTGGCCACCGAGGACGGCGGCGCCAAGGTCCTCGCCGCCGTGGAACGGGCCGCGGCAGCCGGCTAGCCCGGGCGGCAAACAGATGACGGCGAACAGATGACAGCTGACAGATTTCGAAATCTGTCAGCTGTCATCTGTCTGCTGTTCGCTGTTCGCCGTCATCTGTGATCTGTGATCTGTCAGCCGTCAACCGTCAGCCGTTCACCCTCGCCCGCCTGCCACCGGCTGCGCCGCGACGGACGCCGAGGAGCACGTACAGGACCGCCGACGTCGAGAGTCCGACGGCCCAGCCGTAGTCGGCCAGCGGTTTGAGGAAGGGGATCAGGCCGTCCACCGGGAAGGGGCCCTGCTTGGCCCCCTGGGCGTCGACGGTGGAGTACGAGCCGCCCACCGCCAGCAGACCGCCCACCAGCAGGGCCGTGACGGCTCGCCAGTTCCATCCGCCCGTGTACCAGTACGCCCCGCCGGGCCGGTAGAGCTCGGCGAGTTCGAGGCGGGTCCCGCGGAGCAGCCAGTAGTCCGCGAGCAGGACCCCGGCGACCGTCCCGAGCAGGCCGCCGACCACGCCCAGCCAGGTGTAGATGTAGACGTGCGGGTCGGAGATCAGCCGCCACGGGAAGATCGCGATCCCGACCACGCCCGTGATCAGCGCCCCGGTACGGAAGTTGACGAACCTGGGCAGCAGGTTGGCGAGGTCGTAGGCCGGTGAGACGACGTTGGCGGCGATGTTCACCGACAGCGTCGCGACCAGGACGGTCAGCAGCGCGAACAGGATGCCGACCGGGCTCTCCATCTTCGCGGCGAGCCGGATCGGGTCCCACACCGGTTCGCCGTAGACGGCCTGGGAGCCCGAGGTGACCAGGACGGACAGCAGCGCGAAGAGCGTCATCGTCGTCGGCAGGCCCAGCGCCTGGCCGCGGATCTGGGCCCGCTGGCTGCCGCCGAAGCGGGTGAAGTCGGGGATGTTGAGGGAGAGGGTGGACCAGAACCCGATCATGCCCATCAGCGCCGGGAAGAAGACCTTCCAGAACGCCCCGCCCCACCCCAGCGTGGACGGCTGGTCCAGCAGCGGGCCCAGTCCGCCCGCCTTGACGGTGATCCACACCAGCAGCGCGAGCGCGCCGGCGATGACGAAGGGTGCCGCCCAGTTCTCGAACCGGCGCAGGGCCTCCATGCCCCGGGCGATGATGGCCATCTCGATCAGCCAGAACACCAGGAACGAGAGCCACTGCGTCCACGGGTAGCCGCCGAACTCCGCCGCCGTGCGCCAGGACTGGCCGAGCAGCTTGCCCGCCAGCAGGAAGATGCCCTCCCCGCCGATCCAGGTCTGGATGCCGAACCAGGCGCAGGCCACCGCCGCCCGGACGAGGGCGGGCAGGTTGGCGCCGCGCAGCCCGAACGCGGCCCGGGCGAACACCGGGAACGGGATGCCGTACTTGGTGCCGGCGTGCCCGGTGAGCAGCATCGGCACCAGCACGATCAGGTTGGCGAGTGCGATGGTCAGCACCGCCTGCTTCCAGTCCATGCCGATCGCGACCAGGCCCGAGGCCAGGGTCCAGGACGGGATGTTGTGGGCCATGCCGACCCAGAGCGCGAGGAAGTTGTACGTGGACCAGGTGCGCCGCGCCACCGGTACCGGGCGCAGGTCGTCGCTGGTGTAGCCGTTGGGGGGCAACTCTCCGGCGGCCGGGTCGAGTTCGACCCGGCCGTCGGGGTGCTGCCGCTGTCTGCCGTCGCCGGTGGCGGCGTGGACCATGGGCAACTCCCGTCTGCTGCAACTGGGATCACATGGGGGTCACAAGTGGGGGATGACGTCCGTCCCGTAGGCGTCGATGGTGGTCTCGATCGCGTCGTGCATGGCGTAGACGGCGAACTGGTCGACGCCGAGCGAGCGGAGCTCCGCCAGTCGGGCGCGCTGCACCTCCGCCGGGCCGATCAGGCAGAAGCGGTCCACGATCTCATCCGGGACGAAGGTCGTGTCCGGGTTGCCGGCCCGGCCGTGGTGGCTGTAGTCGTAGCCTTGGCGGCCCTTGATGTACTCGGTGAGCGCTGCCGGCACCAGGTCGGAGTGCTCGCCGTAGTGGGCGACCAGGTCGGCCACGTGGTTGCCGACCATTCCGCCGAACCAGCGGCACTGCTCCCGGGCGTGGCCGAGCGCGGCGGGCGAGTCGTCGGCGGTGACGTACGCGGGGGCGGCGACGCAGATGGTGACCGAGTCCGGGTCCCGGCCGGCCTCGACGGCGGCGGCCCGCACCGCCTTGACCATGAACTCGGTGAGGTAGGGGTCGGCCAACTGCAGGATGAATCCGTTGGCTTGACGTCCGGTCAGGGCGAGCGCCTTCGGCCCGTACGCGCCCATCCAGATCGGCAGCGACGCGCCGGGGCCGACCCACGGGAGGTGCATCTCGGTGCCGTCCACCTCGGTCGGGCGTCCTTCGGCCAACTCCTTGATGGCGTGCATGGCCTGGGAGAGCCGGGCGAGGGTGGCGGGGCGCCGCCCGGCGACCCGCATGGCGGAGTCGCCGCGGCCGATTCCGCAGACGGTGCGGTTGCCGTACATGTCGTTGAGCGTGGCGAACAGGGAGGCGGTGACTTCCCAGGTGCGGGTGGAGGGGTTGGTGACCATCGGGCCGACGGTCAGGCGTTCGGTCTCGGCGAGGATCCGGCTGTAGATGACGAAGGGCTCCTGCCACAGCACGCAGGAGTCGAAGGTCCAACCGTGGCTGAACCCGGCCTGTTCGGCGCGGATCATCCGGTCGATGAGCAGACGGGCGGGCGGGTCGGTCTGCAGGACGAGGCCGATGTCCATGACTGGCTCCAGGGATAAGGGGGTCAAGGTGTCAGGGGGCAAAGGGGATGGGAGGGCACCGCCCGGCCCCCGGACCGGGGCCGGGCGGCGGCACGTGGACAAAGGGGGCGGGCGACTTCAGACGAGGTACTGGCAGGTGTCGCGGCGCAGGAAGGCGCCGTGCCCGGCCCGGCCGAGCCAGGTCCCGCCGTCCAGGACGACGGTGCCGCGCGAGAGCACCGTCCGTGCCCGGCCGGTGAGTCGACGGCCCTCGTACGCGGAGTAGTCCACGTTCATGTGGTGGGTCGCGGCGGAGACGGTCTGCACCGCGGCGGGGTCGTACACCACGAGGTCGGCGTCGGCTCCCGGCGCGATGGTGCCCTTGCGCGGGTGCAGGCCGAACATCCTGGCGGGCGTGGTGCAGGCGATCTCGACCCAGCGGCGCCGGCTGATGTGCCCGTCCACGACGGCCTGGTGGAGCAGGTCCATCCGGTTCTCCACGCCCGGAAGGCCGTTGGGGATCCTGGAGAAGTCGCCGCGCCCGAGTTCCTTCTGCCCGACGAAGCAGAACGGGCAGTGGTCGGTGGAGACCACCTGGAGGTCGTTGGTGCGCAGCCCGCGCCAGAGCGCTTCCTGGTGTTCGCGCGGCCGGAGCGGCGTGCTGCACACGTACTTGGCGCCCTCGAAGCCGTCGGCGCCCTGCTCGGCGAGGTTGTCGGTGGAGAGGAACAGGTACTGCGGGCAGGTCTCGCCGAAGACGTTGAGCCCGGCGTCGCGGGCCTGGGCGAGTTCGGCGAGGGCCGAGGCGGCGGAGACGTGCACGACGTAGAGCGGGCTGCCGGCGACCTGGGCGAGCTTGATCGCCCGGTGGGTGGCCTCGGCCTCCAGCAGTTCGCGGCGGACCTCGCCGTGGTAGCGGGGGTCGGTGTGCCCGGCGGCGAGCGCCTGTTCGACGAGCACGTCGATGGCGATGCCGTTCTCGGCGTGCATCATGATCAGTCCGCCGTTGGCGGCGCCGCGCTGCATGGCGCGCAGGATGCGGCCGTCGTCGCTGTAGAAGACGCCGGGGTAGGCCATGAAGAGCTTGAAGGAGGTGGACTCGCCGGAGTCGACGAGCGCGTCCATCTCCTTGAGGACGGCGTCGTTGACGTCGGACACGATGGTGTGGAAGGCGTAGTCGACGGCACAGTTGCCGTCCGCCTTGGCGTGCCAGGCGTCCAGGCCTTCGCGCAGCGAGCCGCCGACGGGCTGGACGGCGAAGTCGACGATGGTGGTGGTGCCGCCCCAGGCGGCGGCCCGGGTGCCGGTCTCGAAGGTGTCCGAGGCCGCGGTGCCGCCGAACGGCAGCTCCATGTGGGTGTGGGCGTCGACGCCGCCCGGGATGACGTAGTGGCCGGTGGCGTCGATGACGGTGTCGGCGGTCCAGGCCTCGGCGGCGGAGCTGCCGGTGGCGGCGAGGGCGGCGATCCGCTCGCCCTCGATCAGGACGTCGGCGTGGAGTTCCTCGGTGGCCGTGATGACGAGGCCGCCGCGGACGACGGTGCGCTGCTGCGGGTCGCGGGTGGTCATCGCGCTGCTCCTCAGGCCTCGGTGAGCGGTCCGTAGGCGTCGGGCCGGCGGTCGCGGTAGAACGCCCACTGCTGGCGGACCTCTTCGATCAGGCCGAGGTCGAGGTCGCGGACGACGAGTTCCTCCTCCTTGTCGGAGGCGACGTCGCCGACGAACTGTCCGCGCGGGTCGACGAAGTAGGAGGTGCCGTAGAAGTCGTTGTCGCCGTACTCCTCGGTACCGACCCGGTTGATGGCGGCGACGAAGTACTCGTTGGCGACGGCGGCGGCGGGTTGTTCGAGCTGCCAGAGGTAGGCGGACAGGCCGCGGCTGGTGGCGGAGGGGTTGTAGACGATCTGCGCGCCGGCCAGGCCCAGGGCGCGCCAACCCTCGGGGAAGTGGCGGTCGTAGCAGATGTAGACGCCGACCTTGCCGACGGCGGTGTCGAAGACCGGCCAGCCGAGGTTGCCGGGCTTGAAGTAGTACTTCTCCCAGAAGCCCTTGACCTGCGGGATGTGGTGCTTGCGGTACTTGCCGAGGTAGCTGCCGTCGGCGTCGATGACGGCGGCGGTGTTGTAGTAGACGCCGGGCTGTTCCTCCTCGTAGACCGGGACGACGACGACCAGCCCGAGTTCACGGGCGAGGTCCTGCATCCGGCGCACGGTCGGACCGTCGGGGACGGCCTCGGCCCAGCGGTAGTGCTCCGACTCCTGGACCTGACAGAAGTACGGGGCGTTGAAGACCTCCTGAAAGCCGATGATCTTCGCTCCCTGGGCGGCGGCCTCGCGGGCGTACCGCTCGTGGAGGGCGATCATGCTCTCCTGGTCACCGGTCCAACGGGTCTGGACGAGCGCGGCACGGACGATCTGCGACATGGGTACCTCCGCAACTCCGCTGCCCGGCCGTGCGGTCGGGCCCGCGGTCTGAGGGTTGACGGGGCGGGACTCACCTGCGGGTCCGCTCGGGGATCCGCAGGGGTCTACGTGCGTAGAAAGCGATCTGTAGACGGTAGGCCGGGCCTTGGTGGCCTGACAATACGTCGGCGGAAACGGGTCTGGGTCGATCTTGTTACGCGGACACGCGGACGGGCCCGGGTGGGATGAAACGCTCATCTACCCCGGAAGTGCCCTCCTTACTCATAAGAGTGAAACGGGGCACTCCGGGTGCGGATCCGGTGATCGCGGGGTAGAAGCTGCCCGAACATCGTTGTGGATCACTACGAATCGTCAGTCCGCAGTGGTTACATACGAGTTCGGCGGCCCGTCCACGGGGGATCGGGGCGACCGAGCGGGGGTTGGCGATGGCAGTGGCGACGAAGCCCGGTGCGGGCACCGGGCATACGGCGGCGGACGAGGGCCCAGCGGGGCGCCCGCCCGCCCTGCCCGCCTGGGCCGGGCTGCTGCTCGCGCTCGGCGCGCTGCTGCCGGTCGCCCTGGGCGCGCTGCTGTTCCGCGACCGGGCGCCGCGCGTGCGCGACATCGCCCTCCAACTGGCCGGTTCCCGCGCGGCGGCCGAGGCGGTGGTCGGCGGGCACGCCGGGGCCTACCTGGCCGCGCTGCGCGCCGACGGCTGGCTGATCGCCGGCTACGGGCTGACGCTGGTGGCCGCCGCGCTGCTCGGCGGGTACATGCTCGGGCCCTCGCGCCGGCCCCTGGCCCTCGCGCTCGGCGGCGCCGGGCTGCTCGCCGCCTGCTGCGACCTCGGCGAGGACGCACTGCTGCGCAGCGGGCTCGACGGCCCGGCCGCCGGTGCGTCCGACGCGCCCTTCGCCGCCGCCACCGCGCTCGCCACCGTCAAGTGGCTGCTGCTCCTGCCCGCCGGGGCGGTCGCGCTGGGCATCCTGACGGTGACGGCCGCCCGGGCGGTGCGCGGGCTCGGGCCCGCGCGGGCCGCCGGGGGGTCCACCCGCGGCCCCCCCCCGTTGCGGTGCCCCGCGGCCCCCGACCGCCCGCCCGTGCCCGCAGGTCCGTAAAGCAGCCG
>NZ_JBHTRF010000101.1:0-10727 GCF_042796115.1 Kitasatospora sp. NPDC056446
GCGCAATGCCGAGGGGCCCGCCCCGCGCAGCGTGTGCGCGGTGCGGGCCCCTCGTCACCAGGCGGGTGCCGTGGCAGAAACTACAGCGGGCGAATGTTCTCGGCCTGCGGGCCCTTCTGGCCCTGCGTGACGTCGAACTCGACCTTCTGGCCCTCGAGCAGCTCGCGGAAGCCGTTGGCGTTGATGTTCGAGTAGTGGGCGAAGACGTCAGCGCCGCCACCGTCCTGCTCGATGAAGCCGAAGCCCTTTTCCGCGTTGAACCACTTCACGGTGCCATTAGCCATGAAAAAAATCTCCTTCAAGGGACTGTCCGAAACGCGCACAGCGCGCGCTTCGAGTCGCCGTGATGAGCACCCACCCGGGAAGAGCCGGGGAAAAGAGAAAAGCGCCTGCGAAACATCAGCAGGCGCACACAAAATCCATGGGAACCACTACTGCAACTACTTCGACTGTAGCAGGCCCGGGTCCGCAGTGGGGGGATATGTCGCCCCGGGCCCGCGGGGCGCCGCCCCGGAGCGGGTGGGCCGCCGGAGAAGCGGCGGCCCACCCTGCTGTGCGCCACCCGTGTAGAAACAGGGCCATGCCGGTGCTCCCCTCCGTCGTCAGCCGTTGCGCTTCAGGGCGCCCTTCACCCGGTCGGCGGCGGCCTGTGCCGCGTCCTTGACGTCCTCCGCCACCTGCTTGACCTTCGACTCCGCCTGGTCTGCCTGGCCCTCGCCCTTGAGCTCCTCGTCACCGGTCAGCTCGCCGGCCTTCTCCTTCGCCTTGCCGGTCAGCTCCTGCGCCTTGTTCGACAGGTCACCCATCGGTTCCTCCAGTCGTCACCGGGCGGCGCGGTAACGCCACCCGTTCGCTACCCTTCTTACCGTTATCCGACCTTTTATGCGCGCGGTGCCGATGGTGGGCCGTCCTGGCGGTGCGGTGCGGGAGGTCGGTCCTCGGGCTCGGCGCTGCGAGCGGCCGTGCGCTGCCGCCAGCGGTCCATCGCCTGCCGGAGGGCCTCGCTCATGATCGTGAGGAACTCCACGGAGGAGCCGAAACGGCTGCCGGCCGGGGTGGAGGGGCCGAGGACTTCCGCCCCGCGCTGCGACGCGGCGATCAGGGCGTCGTTCATCCGCATCGCGGCCAGGGTGGAGCGGAGCCAGATGTCGCCGTCGATGACGTAGCGCTCGCGGCGTTCGCTGGGAGTCCGTTCGCGCCTGACGATTCCCTGCTGTTCGAGGAAGTTGACGGCGTGCGAGACGGACGCCGGGCTGACGCGGAGGTTCCGGACCAGGTCGGCTGAGGTGAGGGCGCCGCGGTCGGTGGCGTACAGGCAGACCAGCGCCCTGGCCGCCATCCTGGGCAGCCCCTGCTGTTCGAGGAGGGCGGTGAGGAACTCCGTGAACTCCCGGACTTCCTCGGGATCGCGCCCGTGGCCGCCGTGGCCGCTGTGGGGATCCGGTGGGGCCGGGGGCCGGTCCGGTTTCCGGCGGCGCGCCGCACGCTGCTGGGTGGCTTCCTGCGCCCGGTTCGCCCGGTAGGCCTCGGGCCCGCCGTTGCGGGCGACCTCCCGCAGGACGGTCGAGGCGGGCCGCCCCAGACGCCGGCCGATCTCGGTGTAGCCGAGCCCCCCGGCCAGTCCGTCGGCGATGAGTCGGCGGTCCTCGCCGGTGAGTCTGCCTCCAGGCATCGATGCTCCCGCCCCTCCGCCGGCCCGCGCGCTTGTGCTTCGCAGTATGCGTTCACCCGCAGCCCATTGCAATGCATGCCTTGATCGTCCCTTGCGTTCAGTGCCACACTCATTGCAATAGACGGGCAATATCCCTTGCCCATACGCTGATTCGGCCTGTCGCATCTCGTTGACGGTTCCGTGAACGCAATGTAGCTTCGTCATTGTTCAGTAGTTCCCGAACGCTCATGCAGGGGGAGACCCATGACGGGACAGAACGGCGGAGGCCTGCCCGAAGCAGGGCTGCGCAAGGTGCGCGAGGTGCTGGCGCGGCACGTCGACTCCGGGAGGATCCCCGGGCTCGTCGCACTGGTCGGCCGCGGCGGCGAGACGCACGTCGAGGCGATCGGCACGATGAGCCACGACGGCGGCGCGCCGATGCGCCGGGACACGATCTTCCGGATGGCCTCGACGTCGAAGCCGGTCACGATGGCGGCGGCGACGGTCCTGCTGGACGAGTGCGGGCTGCGGCTGGACGACCTGGTGGAGCAGTGGCTGCCGGAACTCGCCGGCCGGCGGGTGCTGAAGCGGATCGACAGCCCGCTGGACGACACCGTGCCCGCGAAGCGGCCGATCACCGTACGGGACGTGCTGACCTCCACCTTCGGGCTCGGCATGGATATGACGATGCTGGGCACCCCGATCATGAACGCGGTCTTCGAGCAGGGGCTCACACCCGACCTGCCGGAGCCGATGCCCGGGCCGGACGAGTGGATGCGCCGCCTCGGCACGCTGCCGCTGATGCACCAGCCCGGAGAGAGCTGGCAGTACCAGATCGCCAGCGACCTCCTCGGCGTGCTCGTCGCCAGGGTCACCGGCCGGCCGTTCGGGACCTTCCTGCGCGAGCGCGTCCTCGACCCGCTGGGCATGAAGGACACCGGCTTCCACGTCCCGGCCGACAAGATCGACCGGCTGCCTCCCCTCTACGCCCCGGACCCGCGGACCGGGGAGTTCACGGTCTGGGACGAGCCGGCGACCGGACGCTGGAGCAAGCCTCCGGCGTTCGAGGGCGGCGGTGGCGGACTGGCCTCCACCGTCGACGACTTCCACGCCTACTTCCGGATGCTGCTGAACGGCGGGACGCACGGCGGCGAGCGGATCCTGTCCCGGCCCGCCGTGCGGCTGATGACCACCAACCGCCTCACGCCCGAACAGACCGCCGCCCGCACGGCGCTGGCCCGCGACAACGTCCACCTCTCGTACGGGCAGGGGCAGCACGGCGGGTGGGGCCTCGGGATGGCGGTGCGCACCTACCTCGGCGACTACGCCCCCGTCGGCCAGTTCGGCTGGGACGGCGGAAGCGGCACCTCGACCTACGCCGACCCGCACCACGGGCTCACCGGGATCCTGCTCACCCAGGTCGGGTTGACCGTCCCGAGCGCGGTGCGGCTGATCAACGACTTCTGGACGACGCTCTACCAGGCGGTCGACGACTGACACCGGCCCCACGGGCCGTCCCGGAACACCGTGGCGGCCCGGCTCACAGCCGTCACGGGGCAGTGTCAGTGGCGGCTGACAGTATCGGGCGCATGACGAGTACTCCACCGTTCGACTGGCAGCCGTTCCTCCACCAGTGGAGCGGGGAGTGGTCGGATTCCCTGACCGATGACGACACGCGGAGAGCGGAGGACGAATCCGCCCGGCGGGCCCGCTGGTTGGGGTTCCCGCCGGCGTCCGAGGAACGGATCGTGGCCATGGAGGAGCGCCTCGGTCGGCGGATGCCCCCGTCGTACCGGGACTTCCTCAAGGTCAGCGACGGGTGGCGGCACGCGGGCGGGTTCGTGTCGCTGCTGGCGGGGACGGCGGACGCGCGCTGGCACGACAACGAATCCGGGCTCGCGGACATGTTCGAGGAGTACCTGGACGACGACGCCGGACCCGACGAGCGGCGGGAGGCGGACCTCTGGCGGCGCGGGCTCCAACTCGACGTCGAGTCCGACATCACCCACGTCCTGTTGGATCCCGAGGACGTGGACGAGGACGGCGAGTGGGCCGTGTACACGTGGGCGAGCTGGCGGGCCGCGCCTCCCGAGCGGTACCCGAACTTCGTCGCGTTCATGCGGGACATGCACCGGGAGTTCCACAGCCTGGAGGCACACCGGGCCGACCGGGAGCCGGAGTTCGTCAACGACTCCACGCGGGAGCTCGACGCCCTGGTGGAGAAGGCCCGGCTGGAGGCGCTGCACGGCGACTGGGAACGGGCCGCGCACGCGCTGGACGAGGCGAAGGGGTACGGCCGGCCGCGGGCCGCCGGGCTGGGCGACCAGATACGCCGTCTGCTCGGACAGACGTACATGGTGTACTTCAAGGGCCTGGTGACGGACCCGCGGTACGCGCCCGAGCTGCTGCCGGCACTGGTCGCCGAGCACGCGGCGCACTCGTACCGGGACGACGACACGCTGATGTTCCACCTGGGGGGAGCCGGTGAGGACGTGGTGTCGCTGGCCTACGCGACGCTGGAGCAGGTGCGCGGCGGCACGTACCGGTACACGGCAGCCGGGCCGTTCGGGGAAGCGGCCGAACGGGCGCGGGAGTCGGCGCGCGGTGGCGACACCGACGGGGCGTGGCGGACGCTGATGGACGCCCTGCCCGTGTGGCAGCCGCTGGGCCCCGACCACCTGGCGCCTCTGGGGTGGGTGGCGGACCCCCTGCTCGGGCCGCTGCTGACCCCGGAACGGGGCCGCGAACTGCTGTCCACCCCCAGGGGCGCTGCTGTCCACCAGGGAGGGACAGGCGGGTGAGGCACCGGGCCGGGCGGCCGGCCACGACCCGGACGGGCTGACCTGACGCGCGGACCCGGACGTCCACGACGACCCCACGTCCTACCGGCAGCAGGCGTGCGGCGCGGCGGCGGTCGGGGCTCCGCGCGTTCCGGCTCCTGTTCCGGTCGTGTCCGCTGCCTGCGCCGCGTCCGCCACCTGCGCCGCCTCTGCCTCTTCCGCGTCGGCGATGCGGCCGCGCAGCATCGCGTCCATGACCGCCATGTACCGCTGCGTGCGGGGGCCGCCGAGGAGGAAGGGGTTCGCGGCGCCGGGCGGTTGGTGCCGCAGCTGTTCGGCTCGCTCGAGGCCGTGGTCGTTCGGGTGGTTGGAGAGCTCGACCTCCACGTTCGCCCGGCGCATGACGGCCCGGAAGGACTGGACGGACGTGAGGAAGGTCCGCAGTTCCGCCACCGTCGAAGGCGGGTTGAGGCCGCCCCACAGCATCGCGCTGTGGTGCCGGCGGCCCGCCCGGACCGGGATGACCGGGGACATGGTGCCGGCCGTGTGGCCCGGGGTGTGGTGCAGTTCGATCGTCGTGCCGCCGAGCGTCAGCTGCGCGCCGTCCGCGATGTCGAGGTCGCGGACGGGGGCGTCGGCGGGGCGGGTGCGGGCGAGGAGGTCCCAGTCGGTCGCGGACATGTGCACCCGGGCGCCGTAGCGGTCGGCGAGGGTCTGCGCGCCGCCGAAGTGGTCCGCGTGGCCGTGGGTCACGACGACGTGCCGGATCGCCGCCGGGTCGGCGCCGACCGCCCGCAGCCCCGGGACGATGACGCCCTCGGCATCGGCGGGTGAGGTGAGCGCGTCGATCAGCACGATGCCGTCGTCCGTCAGCACCGCCATCGCCGAGACCCAGCCCGCGCTCAGCAGCACGAGGTTGTCGAACAGCTTGACGGGCGGCGCCGCGGGCAGTGGGGGGAGGCCGGAGCCGGGTGTCAGCGCCGTCACCAGGGCCCGCAGCACGGGGTCGTCGCCGGCGAGGCGGCGGGCACGGCCGTAGTGCGCGCCGGAAGCGGACGGTGCCTTCGCCGAGGAGCGGTCGGCGGCCGATGCCAATGCCGATGCCGATGCCGATGCCGCCGCCGAGGCCGAGCCCGGCAGGGCGGCCGGCGCGGCCCCGGCGGCGAGGCCGAGGACGGCGAGCTGGGCGAGACGGCGCCGGCTGAAGTCGGCGTCCGTGGCGGTCCGGCGGGTGGGGCGGATCATTGCGGTCGGGGCTCCTGGTCGGTCGGGGAGGGGCAGCCGAGGGCGCTCGGCCGGTCGGGGCCGGCCGAGGCGCTCGGTCGGGGAGGGTCAGCCGAGGGCGCTGACGACGGTCTTCGTCGCCTCAGCGATCAGGGCGTCGTCGGAGGTGGCGCCCTCCTTGCCGCGGTCGGACAGGACCACGATCACGATCGGGCTGCGCCCGCCCGACGGCCACGCCACGGCGACGTCGTTACGGGTGCCGTAGCCCGCGTTGCCGGTCTTGTCACCGATCTTCCAGTCGGCGGGCACCCCCGCGCGGACGTACGGGCCGCCGGTCGTGTTGCCGACCAGCCACTCCGTCAGCAGCCCGCGCCGGTCCTCCGTGAGGACGTCACCGAGGACGTAGCGGCGCAGGTCGGCGGCGAGGACGCGCGGGGTGCCGGTGTCGCGGGTGTCGCCCGGGGTCGCCTCGTTCAGGGTGGGTTCGGTGCGGTCGACGCTGGTGGTCGAGTCGCCCAGGTCACGCAGGGACCGCTGGACGGCCTGCGGGCCGCCGAGCTCGGCGGTGACGAGGTTGGCCGCGGTGTTGTCGCTGTACTGGATGGAGGCGGCGGCCAGGTCCCGCAGCTTCATGCCGGTGGCCACGTGCTGCGAGGTGACCGGTGCCCACGCCAGGACGTCCTCCTGACGGTAGGGGACGACCTTGTCCAGGTCCGCGTCGGACGCCTTCCGCAGCAGGGCCCCGGCGGCGAGCGACTTGATCGTGGACGCGAACGCGAACCGCTCGTCGGACCGGTGGGTGACCTCCCGGCCGCTGCCGGTGTCCACCGCGAACACGCCGAGCCGGGCGCCGAACCGCTGCTCGAGTGCCGCGAAGGAGGCCTCCGCCGAGTCGGTCGCGGCCGCCCCCGCCGTCGTCGCGCCGGGGGCCGCCGTCGTCGAAGCGGGAGTCGGCGGCGTCGACGCGCTGCTCGCCTGGCCGCACCCGCTGATCAGCGCGGCCACGAGCAGGGCCACGGCGGGCAGAGCGGTGCGGGTGCGGTGGAGGTCGGGCCTCATCGGTGGTCTCCCAGGTGGTTCGTGCCGTCACGGTCGCGCCGTCGTGGTCGCCCCGTCGCGCTCAGCTAAACAGCCCGCCGCCCCCCGAGTCCAAGACCGCAATCGTGAAGCAAGCGATACGAAAACACCTATGATTGCTGGCCATGGACCTGCTGGGGCACCTCCGCCACTTCCGCGCCGTCGCCGAGGAACGGCACTTCGGCCGCGCCGCCGAGCGCCTGCGGATCGCCCAGCCCTCGCTCTCCCAACGGATCCAGCGCCTCGAACGCGAACTCGGCGTGACCCTGTTCGACCGAGGCCCGCGCGGCGTCGACCTCACCCCGGCGGGCCGGCTATTGCTCGCCGAGGCCGAGGAGACGCTGGACAGCGCCGCCCGCCTCCTCGCCACCGCCGCCGACCTGCGCAGCGGCCGGGCAGGCACCCTGCGCGCCGCCGTCCCACCCGAACTCGGACCGGCCACCCTCGCCGCGCTGCTCACCGGCTTCGAGGCAGCCTCCCCGGGCACCCGGCTCGAACTGCGGGAACTGCCGGTCGCGGCCGTGGTGCGCGAACTCGCCCAGCACACCGTCGACGTCGCCGTCGTCCGCCACCCCTGCCCGGCCGACGGACTGGCCTTCGGCTCCGTCCTGCACCAGCCGCTCGGCGTCCTGCTCGCCGCCCGCAGCCCGTACGCCGACCGCCCGGAGCTCGCGGTGGCCGAACTGACCGGCCTGCGCCTGGTCCTCTTCCCCCGCGCCACGGCCCCGGCCCTGTACGACGAGGTCCTCACCACGCTGACCAGGCACGGCTGCACCCCCGAGGCCGTGGTCGACCCGCCGGGGCCGGACGTCGCCGGCGCGCTCGTGCTCACCGGCAGCGCCATCGCCCTGGTGCCGCGCACCGTGCCACCACCGGGTACAGTCTGGCGTCCGCTCATCGGCACCCCGCTGGCCTGGCGGACCTCCACGGCCTGGCCCGCCGGGCGGGACGGGCCCGCCGTCCGGCTGTTCGCACAGGCCGCCCACGAGGCGCTGACCGGACCCGGGGGCCTGCTGCCCCAACCGCCCAACCGCCCGCTCTACCCTCGGCCCGCAATGGAGTTCCCGCTGTGACCGGCGACCGCACCAGAGCCGACCGCACGAGTGCCGACCGCACGAGTGCCGACCGTGCCGCGCACACCCGCGCCGCGCGCACCCGCATCGCCGCGGCCTTCGCCGACGCGGGCGTCACCGGCCGGCTGCACGCGCGCGACCTCGACACCGGCGCCGAGATCGGCCTCGGCGCCGACACCGCCGTCAGCACCTCCAGTGTCCACAAGCTCTGCCTGCTCGTGACGCTGTACCGCGAGGCCGCCGCCGGACGGATCGACCTGACCCGACACGTCGACGTCCCCGCCACCGGCCGTACCCCCGGAGGGACGGGCCTCGGCGCCATGCTCGACGCCGCCCGGCTCTCCCTCCGCGACCTCGCCTACCTGACCGTCGCCGTCAGCGACAACACCGCCGCCGACGTCCTGTGGGACGAGATCGGCCTGGACACCGTCAACCGCACCATGGCCGACCTCGGCCTGACCCGCACCGTCGCCGTCCACAAGGTCCGCGACCTCATCGCCGCCCTCGTCGAGGACACCGGCCCGGACTCCCCGGTCGACCCCGCCGTCGTCGCCCGCCTCAGAGTCCTCGACCCCGCCTTCACCAACCACAGCACCCCCCGCGACATGACCGCCCTGCTCGCCGCCCTCTGGCACGGCGACGCCTGCCCCGGCGACCACGGCGCAGCCCTGCGACGACTCCTCGGCCTCCAGGTCTGGCCGCACCGCCTGGCCTCCGGCTTCCCCTTCGACGACGTCCGCGTCCACGGCAAGACCGGCACCCTCCCCACGCTGCGCCACGAGGTCGGCGTCGTCGAATACCCCGACGGCGGCCGCTACGCCCTCGCCGTCTTCACCCGCGCCGCCGCCACCACCATCACCCTCCCCGCCGCCGACGCCGCCATCGGAACCGCCGCCCGCCTCGCCGTCGACGCCCTCCGCTCACAGCCGCCGCCGAGCACGGCGGGCTGACCGGCGGCCGGCCCCGGCACCGAACTGCCCGTGGCAGCTGAATCCCGGTAGACGCCGACCCGGGTGGTGCCGCTGCCGGTCCAGTTGCCGGCGACGGGTGCCCCCCCGCGCGCCGGCCGGCCAGGCGCCGCAGGTGGCCCGCCGCCGGCTCCGCGGTCGCACCGGACGGTAGGTCACCCCGTTGTTCGTGCCCGCCGCACCGAACGTTCCGGGAGTCAGTACGAGAAGGACCATTTCTGGGTGGGGATGTTGTAGAAGGTCCACTGCTGGGCATGGGCGCCGTCGGTCTTGAGCGAGTCGTCGATCTCCAGGACCTTGCCGCTGTTGCGGTTCTTCAGGATGTAGCCGCCGACGGCCTTGATGAGATCCCATTTCTGGGTGGGGAGGCCGTAGAAGGTCCACTGCTGGGCGGGGGCTCCTTCGGTCGTGAGCGAGTTGTTGATCTCCAGGGCCTTTCCGCTGTTGGAGTTGCGTACCTCCCAGCCGTCGCCGGCCCAGTGGAAGATCCAGCGGGCGGTGGGCAGGCTGTGGCAGGTCCACTGCTGGGCGCGGGCGCCGTCGGTCATGAGGGAGTTGTCGATCTCCAGGACCTTGCCGCTGTTGGTGTTGACGAGTGGGGTCTTCCAGTCGACGGCGCGGGTCTGTTGGATCCAGGTGCCGAGGTCGTCGGTGCGGGTGCTGTAGGCGCCGGTGCGGGTCTCGGTGGCGGGGGTGCCCAGGCAGCCGTTCTGCCAGGAGCGGGAGGTGAGGGCGGCGAGTTCGTAGTGGTCGCCGGCCTGTCGTAGGGCGGGTCCGCCGGTGTCGCCCTTGCAGATGGAGGCGTCGGTGGGGGACTTGGCGGCGATGGTGAGGCCGGTCGGGTCGATGGTGCCGACGGTGAAGGCGGCGCTGTGGAGGTTGTCGGGCACCCATTCGGTCCTGGTGCGGCCGTAGCCGGTCACCCGGAGTTCCTCACCGGCCACGGGGGCGGTGGCGGATACGGCGAGCGGGGTGATGTCGGTGACGGGTTGGCCAGGCGCGCCATGACGAGGTCGCGGTCGGTGCGGGGGACGAGTTCGGTGACGTCCCGGACCTGGCCGGTGGTGGTGGTGAGGTCGGTGCGGCCGATGGTGGCGGTGGTCTTGAGCGCGGGCGGTCCGGCGGGGACGGTTGTCGGTTGGGCGGGGTTGTCGGCGAAGCAGGATGCGGCGGTGATGATCCAGAACGGGTCGATCAGGGCGCCGGTGCAGGCGCGTCGGCCGTTGCCGATGTCCAGCTTGGCGGTGAAGGCGTAGGAACCGGTCGGTGCGGTGTCTCCGGTGACCGCACCGGCCGGTGTACCGGCCGGCAGCAGACTCGTGGCCGTGACGGCGGTGACCATCCCGGCTATCCAGGCGGCGCGTTGGCGTGAGCGGAACATCAGGATCTCCCCTGCCGGCCTCGTCGGTCCGGACAGCGTGTGGGCCTCGGTCGTCGAGGCACGGCGGACACGGGCTCGGGCTGAGGGGTGCGGGGTCCTCGGGCGGTCGGCGCTACGGTCACTTGGGCGCCGGGTTGTACGGTCACTTTGGTGCCCGGCCGCACGGTCACTTGGGCGCCCGGCGGACCATGAGGGACCAGTCGGACCAGCCCGCGCCGTTGGCGTTGGCTCCGCGGACCATGATGCCGAGGGAGCCCCGGGCGAAGACCTCCGCGGTCCTGGAGCCCGGGTTGTAGACGGTGCTGGGGTTGCCGGTGAACTTCCAGTCGCCGGTGATCGTCCAGGGCACCCAGCCGGTGGCGCGGGTCCAGGAGGTGCGGTACAGCGATCGGTCGGTGCCCATCGCGAAGACTTCGAGGGCGTTGGTGACCGGGTTGTGCAGGACGGCGGGTGTGCCGGTGAACCCCCAGCCGGTGAGGCTGATGGTGGACCAGGTGGACCAGCCGGCGCCGTTGGTGTTGTAGGCGTGGGCCATGGCGCCGTCGACGGTCAGGGCGAAGACTTCGGCGGTCT
>NZ_JBHTRF010000101.1:10824-27222 GCF_042796115.1 Kitasatospora sp. NPDC056446
ACCAGGTGGACCAGCCGGCGCCGTTGGTGTTGTAGGCGTGGGCCATGGCGCCGTCGACGGTCAGGGCGAAGACTTCGGCGGTCTTGGTGTCGGGGTTATAGACGGTGGTGGGGTTGCCGGTGAACTTCCAGTCGCCGGTGATCGTCCAGGACGCCCAGCCGGTGGCGCGGGTCCAGGTGGCGCGGTACAGCGATCGGTCGGTGCCCATGACGAAGAGTTCGAGGGCGTTGGTGACGGGGTCGTAGACGACGGCGGGGGTGTCGGCGAACCCCCAGCCGGTGGGGCTGATCGTGGACCAGGTGGACCAGCCGGCGCCGTTGGTGTTGTAGGCGTGGGTCATGGCGCCGTCCGCGCCCAGGGCGAAGACCTCTGCGGTTTTGGTGTCCGGGTTGTAGACGGTGTTGCGGCCCCCGGTCCGACTGGCCATCAGGGCGGACCACGCGGAGGTGGTCTGTTGGATCCAGCCGGCGATGTCGTCGGTGCGGGTGCTCACGGCGCCGGTGCGGGTCTCGGTGGCGGGGGTGCCCAGGCAGCCGCCCTGCCAGGAGCGGCTGGTGAGGGCGGCGAGTTCGTAGTGGTCGCCGGCCTGTCGTAGGGCGGGTCCGCCGGTGTCGCCCTTGCAGATGGTGGCGTCGGTGGGGGACTTGGCGGTGATGGTGAGGCCGGTCGGGTCGATGGTGCCGACGGTGAAGGCGGCGCTGTGGAGCTTGTCCGGCACCCATTCGGTCCTGGTGCGGCCGTAGCCCGTCACCAGCAGGTTCTCACCGGCCGTGGGGGCGGTGGCGGACAGTACGAGCGGGGCGATGTCGGTGACCGGGTCGGCCAGACGCGCCATGACCAGGTCGCGGTCGGTGCGGGGGACCAACTCGGCGATGTCGCGGACCTGTCCGGTGGTGGTGGTGAGGTCGGTGCGGCCGATGGTGGCGGTGGTCTTGAGTGCGGGTGGTCCGGCGGGGACGGTTGTCGGTTGGGTGGGGTTGTCGGCGAAGCAGGCGGCGGCGGTGATGATCCAGTACGGGTCGATCAGGGCGCCGGTGCAGGCCCGTTGGCCGTTGCCGATGTCCAGCTTGGCGGTGAACGCGTAGGAACCGGTCGGCGGAGTGTCGCCGCTGACGGCGGGCGCGGGCGTGCCGGCCAGCAGGGTGACGACGAGGGTGGCGGCGGTGACCGTCCCGGTCATCCACACCGAGTGCGAGCGTGAGCGAGGCATGAGGCGGCTCTTCTCCATTCCTGGACCTGCTGGTGTCTCGGGCGGGCGCGTCACAGGTGCGGTCAGCCTGTCGTGGGGATCTGGCCGACCGCCGACCACCCGGACCAGCCCTGGCCGTTGGTGTTGTAGAGGTGGGCCACGACGCCGTCGGTCCGACGGGCGAAGACCTCCGCGGTCCTGGTGCCCGGGTTGTAGACCGTGGTGGGATCGCCGCGGTATTTCCAGTCGCCGGTCATGGTCCAGGGGGTCCAGCCGGTGGCGCGGCTCCATGTCGCCTGGTACATCGAGGCGTCGGTGCCGACCGCGAAGACGTCCAGTGTGTTGGTGACCGGGTTGTGCAGGACAGTCGGTATACCGGTGAACTGGCCCCCGGGGTTGAGGGTGAAGGGGCCGTGCCAGCCCACGCCGTCGGTGTTGTAGAGGTGGGCCATGATGCCGTCGGTCCGAAGCGCGAACACTTCGGCCGTCTTGGTGTCGGGGTTGTAGACGGTGGTGGGTTCCCCGCGGTATTTCCAGTCGCCGGTCATGGTCCAGGGGGTCCAGCCGGTGGCGCGGCTCCATGTCGCCTGGTACATCGAGGCGTCGGTGCCGACCGCGAACACGTCGAGGGTGTTGGTGACCGGGTTGTGCAGGACAGTCGGTATACCGGTGAACTGGCCCCCGGGGTTGAGGGTGAAGGGGCCGTGCCAGCCCACGCCGTCGGTGTTGTAGAGGTGGGTCATGATGCCGTCGGTCCGAAGCGCGAACACTTCGGCCGTCTTGGTGTCGGGGTTGTAGACGGTGGTGGGTTCCCCGCGGTACTTCCAGTCGCCGGTCATGGTCCAGGGGGTCCAGCCGGCGGCGCGGCTCCATGTCGCCTGGTACATCGACGCGTCGGTGCCGACCGCGAACACGTCCAGCGTGTTGGTGACCGGGTTGTGGACGACGGCCGGAACGCCCACGAACCGTGCGCCGGCGCCGAGGATGTGCCAGCCGGACCAGCCCTCGCCGTTGGTGTTGTAGGCGTGCATCATGGCGCCGTCGGCCCGCAGGGTGAAGACTTCGGCGGTCCTGGTGTCGGGGTTGTAGACGGTGTTGCGCCCGCCGGAGCGGACGGTGACCACGGCGGACCAGGTGGAGACGGTCTGTTGGATCCAGCCGGCGATGTCGTCGGCGCGGGTGCTCACGGCGCCGCTGCGGGTCTCGGTGGCGGGGGTGCCCAGGCAGCCGCCCTGCCAGGAGCGGGAGGCGAGGGCGACCAGCTCGGCCCTGCCGTTGGCTTCGCGGACCACCGGGCCGCCGGTGTCGCCCTTGCAGACGGTGGCGTCGGTGGGGGACTTGGCGGCGATGGTGAGGCCGGTCGGGTCGACGGTGCCGACGGTGAAGGCGGCGCTGTGGAGCTTGTCCGGCACCCATTCGGTCCTGGTGCGGCCGTAGCCGGTCACCAGCAGGCTCTCACCGGCCGTGGGGGCGGTGGCGGACAGGGCGAGCGGGGTGGTGTCGGTGACCGGGTTGGCGAGCCGTGCGAGGACGAGGTCGCGGTCGGTGCGGGGGACGAGTTCGGCGATGTCGCGGACCTGGCCGGTGGTGGTGGTGAGGTCGGTGCGGCCGATGGTGGCGGTGGTCTTGAGCGCGGGTGGCCCGGTGGGGAGGGTTGTGGGCGTGGTGGGGTTGTCGGCGAAGCAGGCGGCCGCGGTGATGATCCAGTACGGGTCGATCAGGGCGCCGGTGCAGGAGCGTTGGCCGTTGCCGATGTCGAGCTTGGCGGAGAAGGCGTAGGAACCGGTCGGCGGAGTGTCGCCGCTGAGCGCGGGCGCGGGCGTGCCGGCCAGCAGGGCACTTGCCAGGACGGTGGCGGTGACCGTCCCGGCCATCCATGCGGAGCGTGGGCGTGAGTGAAGCATGGAGTGCTGTCTTTTCATTCCTGTCTCGCCCGGGTCGAATGGATTTGCAGGGTGTCGGGACCGCATGGAAGCGGCCTTTCGGGCCTGAATCATCCGGTGACACGGAGTTCGACCAGGACCGAACGCTTTCCGCCGGGCAGGCTTTCGCCGACCGGTTTGACCGAGTTCGGACCGATGTTCACCTGGCTCTCCTGGCCGGCCGCGACCAGTTTGGCGCTGACGGAGCGGTCCTCGGTCCAGATGCCGTAGACGTCCGGCAGTTCCATGGTGAGGTAGCCGGTCGTACCGGAAACGGTGAAGCAGTATCCGAGCTTGTCAAGGCGTGATTCGACGAAGATCTCATTCCCCGCCTGGCAGCTGGTCGGAATCGTGTGGTTGGGGCCTTCCTTGAGTCGGATGTGCCCGTCACCCCGCTTCAATGTGATCTTGCGTTCCGTCAGGATCCGGTCGGCCTCCGGGTACTGGAAGTCCTCGACGGCGGTGGGCATGTCCGTCTCCGCCGAGGTCGCCCCGGTAGTGGCCTGCGCGGCTGGCAGGGAGGCGAGCCCGATGCATGCCAGCAGAGCTCCGGAGGCGCTGACCATGAGAATCGTGCGTGCGCGGGATTTGATCAAGGCTGATCCTTCGATCCTGGCGGGACCACTATTGATTCCGCAATGCCGGAAGGGGTGTTGAACGGCGATGGGGCAAGCGTAAAGTACCAGCAATCTCCGACCCTAGGGAGTTAATGGATCTGTTCAAGAACGCTTTCCCCATCGAGTTTCGGCCATGTCTCACGAATTCGTACACCGAATTCCGTTTCCTATGTTCGAGCGATCTGTCGGCGAAAACACAGATGTACCATTTGGGGGGTATTGATCGTGAACCATCCCATCCGATCCCTGGGAGTACCTGGAACCGCTGGGAGGAAGCGGTACCGCAGAGTCCGGGTATCGGTCCTCGGCCGAATATGTGCGGGCTTACTGCCGGTGGCCCTCGCCGCCGGTTTGCTCGGCACGGCTCCCGCGTTCGCGACGGACCCCGGGCCCGGGCCGAGCGCGCCGACGGAGTCGGACCGCAGTCGTGTCGTTAGCCTCTGGCTTGAGGGCGGCCCCGGCGTGAAGGCAGCCGCCGAGACGGCGCTGACCGGCACCGACGAGGACGTCAAACGCTTCCTCGACGTCGAGGCGGACATCGCTGAGTACCACGACGAACGCGTCTCCACGTTCCAGATCTTCAGCCTCGGCGGCGCCGGGGTACGCGAAGCGGCCACCAAGGCCCTGAAGGGCTCCCAGGAAGAGCTGCGCACCTTCCTCAAGGACGGTTGGCAGACGCCTCTGGAGCAGGACCGCCGGGTCGACGCGTTCCAACTCGTCGCCACCGGCGGGGTGAGCGTCAAGGAGCGGGCCACCGCCGCACTGCAGGGCACCCCCGCCGACGTGAAGAAGTTCCTCGAAGAGGGCCGCCAGGACGCCGCCGCGGTCGACGACCGCGCCCGCGTGATGCAGCTCCTCGCGGCCGGCGGCCCGGCCATGAAGGAGGCCGCCAAGGTCGCCCTGCGGGGCACGCCCGCCGACATCGCCGAGTTCCTGTCGGTCGGACAGCTCGTGGCTCTGGCCAGGGACCAGGAACGCGCCACGATCTCCCAGTTGGCCGACCAGGCCGAGCAGGCCGGCCGGCAGGCCCAGATCGCCAAGGACGCCGCCAAGGCGGCCTCCGCACGCGCGGTCGAGGCCTCCCGGCTTGCCAAGGAGTCCGCCGAGACCGCGGCCAGGGAGACCGAGGAGGCCGGCCGGGACTCGGCCCGCGCTGCGGCTGCCGCCGCACGTGCCGCCGACGCGGCTCAGGGCGCCGCGGCTGCCGCCAGTCAGGCGGTCGCCGCCGCAGGTGCCGCCAACCAGGCCGCCCGCACCGCCGCCAGCGCGGCCGCCCAGGCCGCCAGCGCCGCCGGTGGCGCCGCCCTCGCCTCGGCCAACGCCCGCAAGGCGGCCAACGCAGCCGCCTCCGACCGGGGCAGGGCCGCCGAGGCTCGCAAGCAGGCGGAAGACGCCCGCAACGCCGCCGGCGATGCTCTGCGCGCGGCAGATGCCGCAGACCACGCGGGCGCCGCCTCCGACGCGGCGGGCGAGGCGGCGGACGCGGCCAGGAGCGCCAGCACCAACGCGAACGCGGCCGCCGGGTCCGCCGAGAAGGCCGGCCGCCTGGCGAACGCCGCAGGAGCCAGTTCCAAGCGCGCCCAGGCCGCCGCCGACCAGGCCCGCCGTCAGGCCAAGGAGGCCGACCGGGCCGCGACCGCGTCCACCGCCCTGGCACGCCAGGCGGCCCAGGCGTCCTACCAGGCCCGCGACGCCGCACGCTCCGCCGCCACCCACGCCCAGAACGCGGCCACGGCCGCCGACCAGGCGGCCGAACACGCCGGTGAATCCGCGACGTCGGCCGCCGAGGCCACCCGCCAGGCCGAGACGGCACGCACCGCCGCCGCGACGGCGAGCACGGCGGTGACCACGGCGAGCACCGTCTACGACCTCGCCCGCAAGACCGAGGCGGAGGACCTCGCCGCCGCCACCGCCGCGGCCGTCGTGGAAGCCCGGGCCCTCAAGGCGGAGGAGGACGAGGCCACCGGCGACATCGGCACCTTCCTTGCCGACTGGAAAGCCCACGACCAGGAGGCCGCAGACCTGGCCGCCGAGGCCGCCCGCCCCGACGCCGACCCCAAGGCCCTCGCGGCCAAGGGTCGCAAAATCGCTCTCCGGACAGTGAAGACCGGCGGCCCCTGGAGCCAGGAAGCCGCCAAGCCCGCCCTCTCCGGCACGGACGCGGCCGTCGTTGAGTGGGTGCGCACCGGTCGGCACAAGGCCGAGCTGGACGACATGCGCCAGAGCGTGCGGGAGATCGCCGAGGACAGCCCCGACGAGGCCGTACGCACCGCCGCCACCGTCGCGCTGACGGGCGACGCCCAGCAGGTCGAGGCCTTCTTCACCACCGGCCGGCACGAGGCCGCTGCCGCTGACAACCGCGTCCGCGTCTACCAGCTGATCGCCACCGGCGGCACCAGCGTCAAGGAATCCGGGGAGAAGGCCCTGCGGGACGGTTCAGCGAAGGCCGTCGCCGCCTTCCTGATGACGGGCCAGTACACCGCCCGCCAGATCGACGAACGCGTCCAGGCCACCCAGCTGCTGGCCGCCGGCGGCCCGGAGGTCCAGGCCGCAGCCACGTTCGCCCTCGCCGGGACACCCGAGTCCGTCGCTTCCTTCCTGCAGACCGGCCGGTACACGGCCGACCGCAAGGATCAGCTCGCCGCCACCCACGTCGCACAGATGAGCCACCTGATCGCAGGGGCAGCGCAGACCGCGGCCATGGCCCAACAGGACGCGTGGGAAGCGACCGAGGCGGCGGCCGTCGCGAACAACGCGGCCGGTGAGGCCGAGACCGCCCGCAAACAAGCCGGCTCCTACGCGGCCCAGGCCGGCAAGTACGCCGCGGACGCGAGGACATCCGCTCAGAACGCCGAAGCCTCCGCCACCCGCGCCGGCCAGTCCGCCGCAACCGCCCGCAACGCCGCCCAGGCCGCCGCCCGCGACGCCGGCAAGGCCACCGCCTCCGCAGGCCGCGCCCGCGTCTCGGCCGAGCAGGCCCGCTGGTCCGCCGCATCCGCCCGTAAGGCCGCGAACAGCGCCTATGCCTCCGCGAGCGCGGCAGGCCAGGACGCCGAGGCCGCTCAGAAGGCCGCGGATCAAGCCTGGGCCATCGCCGTCGAGAAGGCGATCAAGGAACGCGGGGGCAACCTGGCCTCCGAAGAGGAGGGTGTCCAGCTGGATGCCGCACAGATCGAGGAGGAACTGAAGAAGGAACTGGAAGCGCTGATCCAGGAAGAGATCAACAAGGCCGAGTACGAGTACTGGCGCGCCAAGAACCCGCCCTGCCCCAACAAAATCGGCCCGTGGGGAGAAGGGACCTTGCAATGCTTGCTCCTCAGGAACCGCGTTCAAATCGGGCTCCAGCAGAACGGCCTTCTGAATTTCCTTAGTGATCTTTCGTTCTTCTTCGACGGGACCCTCGACAAGGCCCAGCTCTTCAAGATGGTCATGAAGAGCATCCTCGGTGTGGACAGCGCCGAGGAATGCATCAAGCAGAGGAGTGCCGCCGCCTGCGCGGAACTCGCGGTCGGCTTCTTCCCCGCCGGAAAGGCAGTGAAGCTCGTCAAACTCGGAAAGGAGGCCAAGAACGTAGAAGAAGCCGCACGGGCATCACGACTCAGGCGAATCATGGCAGACTGCCGGCGGCCGAACAGTTTCCCTGCCGGCACGCGCGTCCTCATGGCCGACGGAACCACCGTCCCGATCGAGCGGATCCGTGTCGGCGACCAGGTACGGGCAACCGATCCCGAAACCGGGGAATCCGGCGGACGCCGCGTCGACGCCACCATCCGCACACCCGACGACCGCGACTTCACCGACCTCACCATCGCCTCCGAAAGCGGCGCAAGCGGCACCGTCACCTCCACCGGCCATCACCCCTTCTGGGCCGAGAACCAACGCGCCTGGCGCGACGCCGCCGACCTAACCACCGACGACACCCTGCGCACCGACACCGGCCGGCCCCTGGACATCGCCGCAACCAGGCACCGGACAGCCCTCCAACCCGCCTACAACCTCACCGTCGACGCCATCCACACGTACTATGTACTGGCGGGAAATACGCCAGTACTGGTTCATAACTCGTCCGGGCTGTTCTGCGGTGCCGATGCAGATGCGCTCAAGAGTTGGGACAAAGCCACCTTCGACACTGTTGAGGATTCTGCCAAGTATCACATCGATAGGCATGGAAAGGGCAGGACCTTCGCAGAATATACGGAGGGCGCGCTGGACCTCTGGAATAAGACAAAGCCGGAGGGTCGAGTTCCTTGGAAGCTGGGTGATGGCAGTATGGGTTGGAAGATTAGGGGTGGTCGACTCGGAGGGGAGGGCATCTATACCACCGAGGGAAAAATCGTGACCTGGCATGACTGATTTTGCGAGCGCCTTCTCACGGTTTTGCGCCACGCCGTACCCTGGCTATCCAGCGCTGGAGGAGCTGCGGGACTGGAACTCGGAGCTACTTACGGTGGACGGTCACATTGCGGGGTATGCGTATCGTGTCCATGGCGGCCAAATGCAAGCTCGGCAGATTCCTGGCCTCGTCGAAATTGTTCTGAGAGTCGAATCTCTGCGGGCGTCGCTGGATACTATCCATCCGAATTCGACGGAGGACCGAAAGCTCATCGGCGAATATCAATCCTACATCTCTGCGCTCGAGTCGATGGTGCGCGAGCTCGACCAGCTCGCTCGCCAGCAGCGGTAATCACTTAATGTCAGACAGAAAATGTCTGGGAGCCCTCGCCGGAGCGAACGAGGCGAGGGCTCCTCGGGGTCTTGACGGCAACGCTGACGGCAACGTCAGCGGACCGGTTCTGCGCTTGGCGGGTCGTCAGGGGCCGCGGCGGCTCGCAGCGCGTTGCCGAGGGCATCGATGTAGCAGCGGAATTTGGTGGAGAAGTGGCTCCGGGGGCCGAGCATGTGCGCCCACTTCAAGAGCTTGAGGTCGGCGAAGTCCGGGCGTTTGCCCAGTTCCCAGCGGGTGCGGATCATCTGCCGCATGTGGCGTTCGACGGCGAGGCGGGGCACCGGCCGGGTTGTCCGGTGCGGCCGCAGGTGGTGCATGTGAGTGGGGTTTCGCGGAGCCGGTCAGGGCCATCCCGCGTCCCCGTTATGGGCGACAGAACAGGGCTCGGTCGAGAGCGCTGGATGAGTCGGCGGACTTGGCGGCGTACTTGGCACGTAAGCCGCGACCGCGTGGTCAGTGAATTCGGCATCGGTGTCGAAGGCGGCGATCTCGCGGCGAAGGTAGATCCTGAAGCGCAACCACAAGGCTCCGGCGTGGGTGTTGAACAGCATCGCGCCCGGGGAGTCGTGAATGATCAGGTCCCCGGCGGCTGCAGGGCCCGTACCAGGCGAGGGAGCGGATGTCGCGCCGACGCCGCCATGAGGTGTGGGCCAGGTGGATAGTACAGGCGGTGAGTCCGTTCTCCGTTGTCGGACGGAGGTGCCACGGCGGCCTTCCCGGCGTGCGTGGAGCAGCGTGGCGCGAGGTCCTGGCTTTCGTAGTTCAGGGGCGGCTTGCCACCTTCAGTGTGGCAAGCGGCCGGACGGGTGACAGGCCACAGTGCAGGCGCAAGCAGTACATCGTCCGCAAGCCCGGCGCCGAGTTGCCCGATCGGCCGAGGTCCCGAGCTCCTGGAGGAGGCGGACGACTTCACCGCCGACCCCCGGTAGCGGAACTGATCGCCGCGTTCGCCACGGTCCACGGACCTCCGCAGTTGGTCGTGGGCTGTCAGAGCCAGCCCTTGTGGGCGGCTTTGATCCCGGCTTCGAAGCGGCTGCTCGCGCCCAGGCGCTCCATGATCGAGGACATGTGCCGGCCGACGGTCCGGGAGGAGATGCCGAGGCGTTGGCCGGCGGCGTCGTCGGTGAGGCCGGAGCCGAGGAGTCGCAGCAGTTCGCGCTCGGTCGGGCTGAGGCCGCTGTTCGGGTCCCCCGGACTGCTGGCGCCGAGGGGTACGGCCGAGTGCCAGGCCTGCTCGAAGAGGTCGAGCAGGGCCGCCAGGATGCCGGGCTCGGTGATGTACAGGGCGCCCTTGCGGTTGTCCGCCGGGTCGATCGGGACGAGCGCCCGAGTGCGGTCGACCACGATCAGGCGGGGCGGGATCGCGGGGGCGGTGCGGACCTCGCCGCCGTGGCTGAGCAGCCAGTGGGCGTAGGTGACGGCATGGGGTTGCTTGCGGGTGGAGTCCTGGTAGAGCGTCCGCATCGTGATTCCGCGGGCGAACACCTCGGCGTCGGCGGGCCGGCTGGCGAGGAGGTCCTCGGGGCGCTGGTCGCCGGGCTGGCTGGCCAGTACCTCGGTGGTGGCGTCGCGGCCCATCCGTTCCAGTCGGGCGTGGATGGCGTCCAGGCCGAGCAGGCGCTCGCCGTGGTTCGTCCGGTGCTCGGCTTGGTCTGCGACCATGCGTGTGACCGCGGCCTTGGAAGCCGCCAACTTGGCCTGACGGATGGCGAGTTCGGCTTCCTGGGCGGCGAGCATGTCGGCCAGGCCGATGTCGGGGCTGACCGCGCGCAGCTGCCCGGGGCGCTCGGCGGAGGCCCGGACGAGCGTGAGTCGGGCCAGTTCGTCGAGGTGGTCGTGCACGTCCGTGGCCGTGAGGCCGCAGTCGGCCGCGATCTCGTCCACGCCGTACGCGGGGTGGTCGAGCATCATCCGGTACACCGCGGTGGCCCCGGCCGTCAGGCCCAGTACTTCCAGCATCTCAATCCCCCTGAAGCCCCCCGGATGATCAGCGGTCCTCCGGTCGAACGGTCGGTCGCATCCAAACAGGCTTTGGCGCCTTATTCAAGATCCAATTCGGATCGTTCGGGGCGCTTACCGATGGTTTGACAGAGAAAGTGGCAGGCTTTGCCATCCCATTTGAATGACATGGACACAACACTATGTCCGGATCCTGCCAGACCGGTTGGCGACATCCGGAACGCCTTCCGCCGGTCCCGCCGAGGGGCGAAGCTAGTGATCGCCGCCAGGGAAACAGCCCGCCGCGGCAGCTGGACGGAGCGTCAACCGCGGGACGCCCGGCCGGATACACCACTCCCACTCGAACGAGAAGAGCCACCCTGATGATCCGCACCCGTATCGCCCAGGCCACCGCGGTCGCCGTCGTGTCGCTCACTGCGCTCCTGGCCTTCCCCGCCGTCTCCTCGGCCGCCACCGCCGCCGCCGCCGTCACCACCACGGTCGCCGCCACCACGGCCACCACTGCGCCCGGCGCGTCCATCGCACCGGCAACGACCGCCTCGGCCGCCGACCCGGCCGGCAGCCTGGGCTGGGGCGGTGCCGTCCAGGCGAGCCTGGGCTGGGGTGGCTGAGCACGCGGATGGACATCGTCCATGCCAGCCTCAGGCGCCGACACCCCGGCGCGGTAGCGGAGGCGAGTGAGGCGGCCCGGGCCGTGGACGCCCTCTGGGCACACGCCGAACCTGCCGACGGCCTCCAGCACGCCAGCGCACAGGCCGCCGACGGCAGACTCGACCTCCTGCTCTACCTGCTCACAAGGGATTCGCCCGACGAGGCCGACGCCGTCCGGCGTGCCCATGGCCTGATCGCCCGCAGTCACCGGGCATCGCCCCTGCTGAGCCTGAACTACCTGCCCCCGGAACCGCCGGCGGCCGCAGGGCACACCGCCGCCCGGTGATCGCCACACCCACCGGGTAGCGCCTCCCGTCGGGTGCCGCGCCCGAGGATCGGCGGGCGCACTCCGCGCGACGCCGCGTTACGGCGTCCCGGCAGAAGGCGTTCCCCTGCCCGGCCGGTTCCGATCCGCCCGCTTCGGGTCGTGCACCGCCCCGGCGACCACGTCACGAGGCCGTCCGCTGTGACCGCTGTACCTGCAGGACAGCCGTCCCGGCGACACGCACCTCCCGTCCCACGCCGACCTCGTTTCTGACGTCCTGTGCAGAGGACGATCCGTCACACCCACCGTCCGTCACCGAGCGCTTGTGCTCGCCGCTGTCCCCGCGATGCCGTCGCGGCTGTTTCGGTGAACCAGCTCGTCCTGACGTCCCCGGACACCAGTGCTTCGGCCTCGTGCGGCCCACCGCTTCGGACAGCGCAGCGCCGGTTTCCACCACCCCCCGTGGCCTTCCGTTCTGACGACACGTCGGCAACGGCAGGTGCGGCCCCTGCGGCTTTTCCATGAGCCTTTGACACCCGTTCAAGCGTCCATGGAGATCCGCTCCAAACTTCGCCCCACATACCGGAAGTCGGAGCTTACGCACAGTGAGAACAGCAGCAAGACGGTCAGGCGGCGTGCTCGCCGCGGCACTCGCCGTGGTCGGGTTGGCCGCGACCGCGGTGGTGCCGGCCGCCGCCGCCACGGCCGGGGGGACACCTCCGCCCGGCGCCACGGAATCCCAGGACACCGCCGAGACCCTGGCCGTCCACGAGGCCGCCAGTACGGGCAAGCCGGTGGAGGTGCTCGCCAAGCGCAGCGAGACCAGTGACACCGTCGCCCAGCCCGACGGCAAGCTCACGACGACCACCTACGTCCAGCCGAAGCGGGTGCGCAAGAACGGCGCCTGGGTGGAGCTCGACCCGACGCTGCAGTCCGTGCCCGGCGGCGCCGTCGCGCCCAAGGGCTCGACCGCGGACCTGCGGTTCTCGGGTGGCGGCAGCGCGCCGCTGGTCACGATGGCGCGGGCCGGCAAGGAGCTGAAGCTCAGCTGGCCGAAGCCGCTGCCCAAGCCGACGATCAACGGCGCGACCGCCGAGTACGCGTCGATCCTGCCGGACGTGGACCTGCGGCTGTCCGCCACCAAGACCGGGTTCACCCAGGTCATCGTGGTGCACACGCCCGAGGCCGCGAAGAACCCGGAGCTTGACCAGCTGCGGCTCGGCCTCCAGGGCAGCGGTCTGACGTTCAGCCAGGAGGCGGACGGCACCCTGAAGGCGAAGGACCCGTCCGGCGGCGGCACCGTCTTCGAGGCGCCCGTCCCGGTCATGTGGGACTCCTCCAAGCCGGCCGTACCGGCGGACGCCCCGGCCGGGCCGCCCGCCGGCACCCCGGCTCCGGCCGCCCCGAAGGCTCTCAAGGCCGCCCCGCAGGCCCAGTCGGCCCAGCAGGCACCGCAGGCTCCGGCCGCTCCGCAGGCCCAGTCGGCCCCGCCGGCCGACACGGCCGCCGCCGGCTACGGCGATCTGCCCGGCGAGGGCGCGAAGATGACGCGTCTCAAGGTCGAGCTGCCCAAGGACGGCCTGGTGCTGTCGCCCGACCAGGGCATGCTGGGCGCCGCGGACACCGTCTACCCGGTGATGATCGACCCGGCGTGGAACACCCCGCACGCGGGCGACTGGGCGGGCGTCTCGCGCGCCTACCCGTCCCAGCCGTACTGGCACTTCTCGTACAACAGCAGCTACGTCCACGACTGGGGCGTCGGCTACTGCAACGGCGACTCGCGCTGTGTGCCGGCCGACGTCAAGCGGGCGTTCTTCCAGGTGGCCAACCCGTTCGTCGGCAAGCAGGTCCTCTCCGCGACCTTCGGCACCTACGAGAGCTGGTCGTACTCCTGTGACGCCCGGCCGGTCGAGCTGTGGAGCACCGGCTACATATCCCCCGGCCTGACCTGGAACTCCCAGAACGGCTCCGGCTTCTGGAGCCGCTACCTCCAGACGATCAACACGGCGAAGGGCTGGAGCGGTACCTGCCCGGGCGGCTGGCTGGAGTACGGCGAGGACGGCGCGGTGCGCAACCTCGTCCAGGACGCCGCCAACTGGGGCTGGTCGACCATCACCTTCGGTCTGAAGGCGCAGAACGAGGGTGACACCCTCGCTTGGAAGCGCTTCACCGACGACGCCTACCTCCAGGTGAACTACAACCTGCGGCCCAACCAGATCCCGATGTCGGACATGACGATGTCGCCGGGCTCGGTCTGCCAGTACCCGGGTATCCGGATCAACCGGATGCCGCAGGTCACCACCCGGGCCACCGACCCGGACGGCGAGGCCATCGGCGTGCAGTTCGCGGTCGGCTGGGACGACGGCACCGGCCTGCGCCGGCGCTGGTGGTCCACCGGTTCGGAGGACGCCGCACCCGGGGGCAACACGTTCAAGGCCTCCGGATCCATCTTCTCCTGGCCGCTGCCCACCAGCCTGCCGCAGAACCTCCAGCTCGACTGGGAGGCCCGGGCCTGGGACGGCGCGCAGTGGGGGCCCTGGTCGGCCGACGGTGACCCGACGGGCTGCTACTTCATTGTCGACACCTCGGCGCCGGACGGCCCGGCGATCACCTCGGACGCCTACCCGGGCTCCAAGGACGCCACCGCGGCGCTCCCGTGGACCGACGGCGTCGGCAGGAACGGCCTGTTCACCTTCAAGTCCGCCGCCACCGACGTGGTCAAGTACCAGTGGGGCCTGGACACTTCGCCGTCCGCGGCGAACGAGGTCGCCACCAGCGGCGGCGCCGGCCAGAGCGTGCGCGTCCAGCCGCAGACCGCCGGCGTGCACTTCATCTCCGCCCGGGCCGTCGACGGCGCGGGCAACGCCTCACAGCCCGAGACGTACTACTTCAACGTGCTCTCCGGCCAGACCCAGCGCACCGGCTGGTCGATGGACGACCCGAGCGGCACCACCGTCACCGGCACCGGCGGCAGCTTCGAGGCCACCCTCGGCTCCGGCGCCGCACTCTCATCCGCCGGCACCCCGGCCGACGCCCACAGCGGCACCGCCCTGAAGCTGGACGGCACCGCCGACGGCTACGCCGAGACCCAGGGCACGGTGCTGAACACCACCCGCGGCTTCGCCGTCTCCGCCTGGGTCAACCTCACCGACAACACCCGCAACCGGGTCGCGGTCAGTGAGAACGGCAGCTCCGCGGCCCGCTTCGCCCTCGGCACCTTCGGCGGCAAGTGGACCATGTGGACCTCCAGCCAGGACCACCCCACCAACTACGCCCTCGAAACGGCGAGTTCCGACGCCCCCGTGGTACTCGGCCAGTGGACCCACCTGGTGGGCGTCTACGACCCGGCCGCGAAGACCAGCACCCTCTACGTCAACGGCGTGCCCGGCACCCCGGTCAACGTCGCCGCCAACTGGGACGCCCACGGCGCGCTGGAGTTCGGCCGCTCCAAGTACTTCGGCAACTGGACCGACCCGTGGAAGGGCTCGGTCGACGAGGTCCGGCTCTGGGACCGCAACCTGAGCAAGGCCGAGGCCGCCGACGTCGCCGCCGACAAGCAGCTCGCCACCGGCCTGCCCGCCAGGTCCGTCTGGCACTTCGACGACACCACCGTCAAGCCCGTCGGTACTACCGAGACCGACAACCTGACCGCTTACAACGGCGTCGCGCTCGGCAAGCCGGGCATCGCCGACAAGGCGATCCACCTCGACGGCGTGGACGACTACCTGCGCGGCACCCGCCCGCAGGTCGACGGCAGCCGGGACTTCTCCGTCTCCACCTGGGTCAAGCTGCCCGCGCCCACCCCCGGCGACACCACGCCGAAGATGGCGGTCACCCAGATCGGCCAGCACAACAACGAGTTCTCGCTCTACTACTCGCCCTACTGGGGACGCTGGATCTTCGGCCGCTACAAGGAGGACACCTCCACCGACACCCTGGTGCGCACCTGGCAGGACGCCTGCACGGCCGGGACCCAGATCAACGGCGTGCCCTGCTTCACGGGCACCACCGGCGAGTGGACCCACCTGCTGGGCGTCTCCGACACCGCCGCCAAGAAGTTGCGCCTGTACATCAACGGCTTCCTCGTCGGTGAGGCGGACTACACGCAGAACGCGCCGTGGGCCAACCCCGGCCCGATCCAGATCGGCGCCGTCAACCGCGAGGGCGTCAACGGCGAGTTCTTCGGCGGGGACATCGACGACGTGCGGATCTACGACCGCGTCGTCACCGGCCCTGAGGCCACCGCGATGGTGCAGCAGCGCCCGCAGCTGGCCGGCCGCTGGAAGCTCAGCGCGGCCACCGGCACCCCGGCCGTCACCCCCGACGAGGGCCCGGCCAAGGCCGGAGCCCAGCTCGGCGGCGGCGCCTCGATCAAGGCCGACGGCGGCGTGCTGCCCGCCCCCGGCACCCTGCTGCTGGACGGTTCCACCGGCTACGCGGCCACGACCTCGACGCCGATGCACACCGGCCAGAGCTTCACCCTGGCCGGCTGGGCGAACACCGCGGGCGTCCCGACTCGGAAGATGACGGCGCTCTCGGTGGCCGGTGCCAACAACAGCGCGGTCACCGTGCGCTGGGTGCCGCTGGGCAACAACCCCGTCACCGGACAGCCGTACGGCCAGTGGGAGGCCGAGGTGCGCGACACCGACGCCAACACCGGCGGGAAGCGCACCAAGACGGCGCACACCGCGGCCATCTCCGTCATGGAGAACTGGACGCACCTGGCGGTCAGCTACGACGCCTTCGCGGACCGGCTCGCCCTGTACGTCAACGGCCAGGTCGAGAACCAGGGCTGCGCGGACGGCGACAAGACCTGCGTCCCGCACGTCTCCTGGGCTCCCGGTGTCCCGCAGCCCTACGAGGCGGGCAGCGGCGTGCAGTTCGGCCGGAACAAGGAGTCCGGCGCCTGGGGCGAGTACTTCTCCGGTGAGCTGGACGACGTCTGGCTGTACCAGGGCGTGCTGAGCCCCGTGCAGATCGCCAAGCTCGCCAACTACAACGTCGAGCTGGACACCTCCACCGGCGTCTGATCCCCCTCCTTCCGCGGGCCGGGCGGCTGTCTGCCGCCC
>NZ_JBHTRF010000102.1:0-26072 GCF_042796115.1 Kitasatospora sp. NPDC056446
CACTATTGCGTCTCTTTTTTTTTTTTTAAATCTCACACAGCCCCCCCCCCGCCTGTCTGTTGGGGGCGCGCGGGGGCCCGCCCGCGGCCCCCCCCGAAACGTTTCTGCCGGGGCTGCGCCCGCGCCTCCTCTCCTCCCCAACCCCCAACCACTTCCCATCCCCCACTTCGTGGTTGGGGAGGAGAGGAGGCGCGGGACGGGTCACCCGGGCGGGGCCCGGGGTGTACCGGGGGTCTGCTCGGGGCGGGTGGAGGCCGCCGAGTCGGCGGCGCGGGCGCGAACACGGGGCTTGTGGGCCGCGTGGGTGGCTTGCGGGTGGACGGCCACACCCAGGGTGGCCGGGGAGTCGCCGGTCACGGCGATGTCGCCGACCCGGTCGGTCCGCAGGACGGTCGCGCCGAGCGCGCGCAGACGGTCGACCGTCTTCGGGGACGGGTGCCCGTACGCGTTGTCCTCCCCGCAGGAGATGAGGGCCAGCCGGGGCCTCAGGGCGCCGGCCAGGTCCCAGTCCTGGTGGGCCGAGCCGTGGTGCGCGACCTTCAGCACGTCGACCCTCCCCAGGCGGCCCAGCAGAGCCGACTGGGCCTGCGGTTCGAGATCCCCGAGCAGTGCCATCCGTAGTCCTCCTGTCAGTGACACCAGCAATGCGACGCTCGCATTGTTCGCCCCGGGCGCCTCGACGCCCGACCCGGGAACGGGCCACACCACCTCCCAGGCCGCCTCCGGGCCGACCGACCGCCGTTCACCGCGGCCCGCCCTCAGCATCGGGACTCCCGCACCTGCGGCCCAGCCCCGCACCCGGGCCGCCTCGCCCGGTGGTTCGTCCAGCGTCGTCCCCTCGACCGCCCCGACCCTGCGGCCCCGCAGCACCCCTGGCACGCCCTCGACATGGTCGGCGTGGAAGTGGGTCAGCAACAGCAAGGGCACCGTCGTGATGCCGAGGTCGCGAAGGCATCTGTCGGCCCCGTTCGGGTCCGGCCCGGCATCGATCACCACCGCACTGCCCGGCGGTCCCGCCGCGAGGGCCAGCATGTCCCCCTGGCCCACGTCGCACATCGCCAGACGCCACCCCGGCGGCGGCCAGCCGGTGGCGATCCGGGTGAGTTGCGGCGGGCGCAGCAGGGCGGCCAGCAGGATCACCAGCAGCGCTCCTGTGACCACCGCCCGCGCACTGCGGCGCCGGACGGTGGCGGGCGCCCGGATGCCGGGCTCCGTCCGTCGGGGCAGCAGGAGCGGCGCCGCCCAGCAGGTCCCCAGGACGACCAGTGCGACCGTCACCGTTCCGAACCAGCCTCCCGGCCAGATCAGTTGGCCGCCAGGCAGCTCGGCGCCGCGTCGCGCGACCAGGGCGAGCCAGCCGGCCGGCATCCCGGCCGGAACCGCGAGCAGGTGGGCCACATCGGGCAGGAGTGGCTGGAGGACGAGCACTCCGAAGCCGAGCAGTGTCGCCGGGGCCACCGCCAGCTCGGCCAGCAGGTTGCACGGGATGCCGATCAGGCTGATGTGCCCGGACAGCACCACGGTCACCGGTGCGCACAGCGCCTGCGCGGCGGCCGTCGCCGCGAGGGCGCCCGCCAGGTGGTGCGGCCAGCGCCGGGCCCGCAGGGCCTCGGCCCAGTGCGGCCCCAGGACGAGCAGCCCCGCCGTGGCGAGCACCGAGAGCAGGAAGCCGAACGAGCGGGACAGGAACGGGTCCAGCAGGACCAGCACCAGCACCGCCCCGGCGAGCGCGGGCACCGCCTGGCGGGGACGGCCGGTGGCCAGGGCCAGCATGCCGATCAGCCCCGTCCCGGCCGCCCTCAGCACACTGGGCTCGGGGCGGCATACGGTCACGAAGGCCAGCGTCAGTCCTGTGCCGAGCAGCGCGCCGGTGCGCAGCGACAGCCCCAGCACCGGGGCCAGCCCGCGCCGTTCCGCCGTGCCGGCCCGGCCGGGTGCGCCCAGCAGCGCGCCGAGGACGATCGCCAGGTTCGCCCCGCTGACGGCCACCAGGTGGACCAGGTCGGTGGCCCGGAAGGCGTCCTCCAGGTCGGCGGGCAGGCGCGAGGTGTCGCCGACGACCAGGCCCGGGAGCAGTCCGCGCACGTCCGGCGGGAGCCCGTCGGTGGCCGTCCGCAGGCCCTCGCGCAGCCGCCCGGCGATCCGCTGCGGCAGGCTGGGCGGCGCCAGCTGCCGGGGCGGGCCGTGGGCGACCAGCAGCGCCGCGGACTCGGTGTCGTGCCCCTCACCGGCCGGTCGCACCTCGGCCTCCACGGCCAGCCGCTCGGACGGCAGCAGCCGCTGCCAGGGTTCGCCCTCCGCCCCTCGGACCATGACGGTCACGGGGGTGCGTGTCCGGGTGGTCGGCCCGTCGGGGAGCAGGGCGACCCGGTCGGCCACCGCGTCCACGACGAGGAGCGGCTGCCCGCCGGTGGTGCCGCCCCGGGAGGTGTGGACCGCCGGGTCTCCCGCGATGGTCAGCTCCACCTCCACCGCCCGGGCGGGCGCGGTCGGCGACGGCGGTGCGGCGTGCTCGGCCGCGCGGGCGAGCTCCGCCAGCGGACCTCGGTGCAGATCGGCGGTGTGCAGCGGGGTCGCGACGGCGGCAGCCGCTCCGGTGAGCAGGACGGCGGCCACCGTTGCCGCGGCCCCTCGCCGGTGCAGGACGCCCGGCCGGACGAGCAGTAGGACGGCCCCGAGCGCGGCGGCGCCGGCCGTCGCGAAGACGGGGGCCTCCCACCCGGGCTCCAGGCGCAGGAGTGCCGCCGTGACAGCCCAGGCCGAGACGGCCGGCAGCAGCAGCCGGAAGTCGGCGCCCGGGGAGCGGGTCTGCGGGGTCGATGCGGTGGCGGACATAGCGGTGCCTCCCTTCGGGACCGGGATGAGCGGGCGGGGCGGCGTCAGAGGGTGAGCAGTGGCCGGAGTTCCGCGTACGTACGGGCGCCGATGCCGCTGACCTGCCGGAGCTGGTCGAGGGAGCGGAAAGAGCCGTGCGAGGTGCGGTAGGCGAGGATGCGCTGGGCGAGGGTCGGGCCGACGCCGGGAAGCGTGTCGAGCTGTTCGAGGGTGGCCCGGTTGAGGCTGACGGATGGTCGGGGCGTGGCGGGGCCGGGGAGCCCGGCACCGCTTCCGGCGGCCGACGCGGGAGGCTGGACCTGCTCGCCGACCAGGAGCTGCTCACCGTCCGTCAGGACCCGGGCCAGGTTGAGGTTCCTGGTGTCCGTCTCCGGCAGCACGCCACCTGCCGCCCGCAGGGCGTCGGCCACCCGCGAGCCGGCGGGCAGGGTGTGCAGTCCGGGGATGTGGACCCGCCCGCCGATGTCGACCACGACGGCCGCCCCGGCACCGGCACCGGGGAGGCCGGTGCCGGCGGTGGCAGCGGTGGCGGCCTCGGGTGGTCCGGCCCCTGACACGGCGTCGGCGAGGGCCGGCCCGCCGCCCGCCGACAGCGTCGAGGAAGCCGCCAGCGCGGGCACCGCGACCGTCTCCGGTCTGGCCAGCCAGAAGTGCTGTACGGCGTAGCCGACCGCGAACAGCAGCAGGATGACCAGCCCGGCCACGGCACGCCGGTCGAGCGCCACGGCCGAAGCGAACGAGGTGAACGAGGCGAAGCGCGGACGCGCCCCGCCGCCGGGCGGACCCGCGTCGGCGCTCGGATCCGCCGGATCCGCCGCATCGTCCGCACCCGGGGGCTGCGGCACCCCGCCGGGAGCCGGCCCCGGGGAACCGCCCCTACCGCCCCCACCGCCGAAGCCACCCACGCCGCCCGCACTGCCCGGACCACCCGCGCCGCCCGGACCACCCACACCACCCGCGCCGCCCACCGGCCCGTCGTCCCCCGGCTCGTCGTCCCCCGGCTCGTCCTCCGTCGGCAGCAGCGCAGCCATCCGCAGCCGCACCGTCTCGTTGATCGCTTGGCGCTTCGCCGCGCCCAGGCCCATGGTCGTCATGCCGAGGACGGTAGGAGTCCTCCGGCGAGCGTGCGGAAACGACCGAAATCCTGTGGATAACCCGGGGGTTGTGGACAAAGGATGTCACTCACACGAGCGAGCACGGCACCCGGAAGTTGACCTACGGGGGCCCCTGACGCCCGCGATCCCCCCGAGCCCCGGCCGGTCGCCCCCGCCCGCCTCAGCGCGGCGCGACCACCACCGCGAGCAGCCCCGGCCCGACGTGCGCGCCGATCACCGCCCCCACCTCGCCGACGTACAGCTCCCGCAGCCCCGGCACCCGTGCCCGCAGCCGCTCCGCGAGCGGCTCGGCCCGGTCCTCGGCCGCCAGGTGGTGCACGGTGATGTCGACCTCCCGCTCCCCCGACCGCTCGACCGCGATCTCCTCCAGCCGCGCGATCGCCCGCGACGCCGTCCGCACCTTCTCCAGCGGCTCGATCCGCCCCCCGTCCAGGTGCAGCAGCGGCTTGACCGCCAGCGCCGACCCGAGCAGTGCCCGCGCCGCCCCGATCCGTCCGCCGCGGCGCAGGTGCTCCAGGGTGTCGACGTAGAAGTACCCGCTGGTCCCGGCGGCCCGCCGGGCCGCCGCCTCGGCGGCCTCCGCCAGGCCCTGCCCGGCCGCGATCGCGTCGGCCGCCGCGAGCACCCCGTACCCGAGCGCCATCCCGACCAGTCGGCTGTCCACCACGCGCACCGGTACGGGTGCCTCGGCCGCCGCCAGCCGGGCGGCCTCGACGGTGCCGGACAGTTCGCCCGAGATGTGCACCGAGACGATCCCTGTGGCCCCGGCCTCGGCGGCTGCCCGGTAGGCGGCGGCGAAGGTCTCCGGGTTCGGCCGGGAGGTGGTCACCCGCTGCTTGCCGCGCAGCGCCTCGGCGACGTCCTTCGGGGAGATCTCGACGCCTTCGCTCAGCACCGTGTCACCGATCGCGACGCTCAGCGGGACCACCGTGATCCCGTGCCGGTCGAGGGCCTCCTGCGGCAGGTAGGCCGTGGAATCGGTGACGAGCGCGAGGTCGGAGGGCATGAGGCGGAGGTTACTCCCCGTCGGTGTGCGAGGACAGCGCCCGCCGACGGCCGCCCCCGCGCTGCCTGCGGGCCCCCGGGGGCAGCTCCCGGGAGGGCCCTGGGACCTCAGCTCGCCGAGGGCCCTGCGGAGGGCTTGCGCAGCCGCTGCGCCAGCTTGGCCAGCGGATCGGCGAGCCCGAGCAGTTCCTCCGCGCTCGGGCGCCCCTTCCCGTCCGTCAGCCCGGCCCGGGCGGCGCCCCCGGCGGAACCCGCGGACGAACCCGCCGAACCCGAACCGCCGGAACCCGCACCGCCCCGCACACCGGACCCGGACCCGGCCCCCGCACCAGCACCAGCACCAGCACCAGCACCAGCACCAGCACCGTCCCAGTGCCGCAGCGCCCCCGCCTCGCTCTCGCACTCCTGGCTGAGCCGGCTCAGCTCGTCGTCCGCGAACCGGTGCATCCGGTCCTGCGCCGCCCAGCGCATGGTCTCCGCGGCGTGGGTGATCCGCTCCGCCCGTTCACGCAGTTCCGGCAGCTTGGCGGCGATCCGCGCCGTGTCCGGCTCGCGTTCGAGGGTCCGCAACTCGCCGTCGAGCTCGGCCGCGTGGGCGTCGAGACGGGTCAGCAGGGCGAGTGACTCGCCGAGCTGGCCGTCCTGCGCGAGCCCGCTCTCCAGCACCTGCCGGGTGCCGTCGAGGGAGGTCCGCAGGCCCAGCCGGACGGTGGCGATCTGCGCGGGCGGGCCGATCTTGGTGTACGTCTTCGCCTTGAGGGTGGCGGTCTCGACGGCGCGCCGGGCGTTGGCCTCGTGCTTCTCGATCTTCGCGCCGACGGCCTTGGCCGCCTTGACCGTGCCGACCACCGCCAGGACGACCACCGTGATCCCGATGAGCAGGGCCAACCCGATCATCACGCCGAACACGTCCATCGCGCGCCACCTTCCGCCGCTGCCGTCTCGGTCCCCACCGGGCCCAACGCGGGCCGCGTCACCGAGGGTTCCACGGTAGCCGCCGGATCCGTTCCGAGGGTGGTCCGAACGGGGTCGGCGGGAGGAGATCAGGGACAGATCCGGGATCTCCCCGAGGGCTCCGGCGGAAGCGATCCGCCCCGGGCGGCAGGGCACGGGCCCGCAAAGGCAGCGGGCGGGCGCCCCGAAGAACACCCGCCCGATCAGCTCCGAGCCCACGCGCGGCCCGCGGCCCCAGCCCGGCCGACCGGCCCGAAACCGAAGCCCGGCCCTCAACCGAACCTCAGCCGAAACCGAAGCCGAAGGCACAGCCACAGCCACAGCCACAGCCACAGCCACAGCCACAGCCCGACCGTCACCCGGTGACGATGTTCACCAGCTTCGGAGCCCGCGCGATCACCTTGCGCACCTGCGCGCCGCCGATCGCCGCGACGACCGCCGGGTCCGCCAGCGCCAGCGCCTCCAGCTCGGCGTCCGAGATGCTCGGCGCGACCTCCAGCCGGGCCTTCACCTTGCCCTTGATCTGCACCACGCAGGTCACCGACTCGTCGACCACGTACGCCGGGTCGGCGACCGGGTAGTCGGTGTGCGCCAGCGACTCGCCGTGGCCCAGTCGGCGCCACAGCTCCTCGGTGATGTGCGGGGCCAGCGGCGCGACCATCAGCACCAGCTGCTCGGCCACCGCCCGCGGCGTCGAACCGCGCTTGACCAGGAAGTTGTTCAGCTCGATCGCCTTGGCGACGGCCGTGTTGAAGCGCAGGCCGGCCATGTCGGCGCGGATGCCGTCGATCGCCTTGTGCAGGGCGCGCAGCGTCGCCTCGTCCGGCGCGTCCTCGGTGACGACCAGGTCGCCGGTGGTCTCCGAGACGATGTTGCGCCACAGCCGCTGCAGGAAGCGGTAGGAGCCGACGACGGCGCGGGTGTCCCAGGGGCGGGAGACGTCCAGCGGGCCCATCGACATCTCGTACAGGCGCAGCGTGTCGGCGCCGTACTCGTCGGCGATGTCGTCGGGCGCGACGGCGTTCTTCAGGGACTTGCCCATCTTCCCGGCCTCGCGCTTGACCGGCTCGCCCTGCCACGAGTAGCCGCCGTCGTGCTCCTCGACCTCGGTGGCGGGCACCGGGAAGCCGCGCTCGTCGCGGTAGACGTCGGCGGTGATCATGCCCTGGTTGAACAGCTTGTGGAACGGCTCGACGGACGAGACGTGGCCCAGGTCGTGCAGCACCTTGTGCCAGAAGCGCGCGTACAGCAGGTGCAGCACGGCGTGCTCGGCGCCGCCGACGTACAGGTCGGCGCCACCGGCCGGCTTGGTGGCCGTCGGGCCCAGCCAGTACTGCTCGTTGGCCGGGTCGACGACCGCCGAGGAGTTGGTCGGGTCGACGTAGCGCAGCTCGTACCAGCACGAACCCGCCCAGTTGGGCATGGTGTTGGTCTCGCGGCGGTACTTCTTCGGCCCGTCGCCCAGGTCCAGCTCGACCTGGACCCAGGCCTCGTTGCGCGACAGCGGGGTCTCGGGGGAGGACGCGGAGTCGAACGCGTCGTAGGTGCGCGGCGAGTAGTCGTCGACCTCGGGGACCTCGACCGGCAGCATCGACTCGGGCAGGGCGTGCATGACGCCGTCCTCGTCGTAGACGATCGGGAAGGGCTCGCCCCAGTACCGCTGGCGGCTGAACAGCCAGTCGCGCAGGCGGTAGTTGACGGTGCCCTCGCCGATGCCGCGCTCGGCCAGCCAGGCGGTGGCGCGGGCCTTGGCGTCGACGACGCTCAGTCCGTCCAGCGACAGGTCGCCCTCGGGGCGCGCGGAGTTGACGATGACGGAGTCGTAGGTGTCGAACGCGTCGTCCCACTGCGCCGGGTCCTCGCCGCGGCCGTCCGTCGGCCGGACGACGCAGCGCATCGGCAGGGCGAAGGCGCGGGCGAACGCGAAGTCGCGGTGGTCGTGGGCGGGGACGGCCATGATGGCGCCGGTGCCGTAGCCCATCAGCACGTAGTCGGCGATGAACACCGGGACGGACGCGCCGCTGACCGGGTTGACGGCGTAGGCGCCGGTGAAGACACCGGTCTTGACCTTGGCCTCGACCTGTCGCTCGACGTCCGACTTGGCGGCGGCCGCGGCCCGGTAGGCGGCGACGGCCTCGGCGGGGGTGGCCGCGCCGCCGGTCCACTCGGCGGGCACGTCCTCCGGCCAGGCGGCGGGGACGATGGAGTCGACCAGGCCGTGCTCGGGGGCCAGCACCATGTAGGTGGCGCCGAACAGGGTGTCGGGGCGGGTGGTGAAGACGGTGATGTTCTCGCCGGTGCCGACGGCGAAGTCGACCCGGGCGCCCTCGGAGCGCCCGATCCAGTTCCGCTGCTGCAGCTTGATGGCCTCGGGCCAGTCCAGCAGGTCCAGGTCCTGGATCAGCCGGTCGGAGTACGCGGTGATGCGCATCATCCACTGGCGCAGGTTGGACTTGAACACCGGGAAGTTGCCGCGCTCGGAGCGGCCGTCCGCGGTGACCTCCTCGTTGGCCAGCACGGTGCCCAGGCCGGGGCACCAGTTGACCGGCACCTCCTTGGCGTAGGCCAGGCGGTACTCGCCCAGGACCTCGTCGCGCTCGGCGTTCGACAGCTCGGCCCAGGCGCGGCCGCCCGGGACCTCACGCGTGCCGGCCTCGAAGGCGGCGACCAGTTCGGCGATCGGACGGGCCTTGCCGGCGGCGTCGTCGTACCAGGAGTTGAAGATCTGCAGGAAGATCCACTGGGTCCAGCGGTAGTAGTCCGGGTCGATCGTGGAGATCGAGCGGCGCGGGTCGTGGCCCAGGCCCAGCCGGCGCAGCTGCTTGCGCATGTTGGCGATGTTGGCCTCGGTGGAGATCCGCGGGTGCGTGCCGGTCTGCACCGCGTACTGCTCGGCGGGCAGGCCGAAGGCGTCGTAGCCCAGCGTGTGCAGCACGTTGTGGCCGGTCATCCGCTGGTAGCGGGCGAAGACGTCGGTGGCGATGTAGCCCAGCGGGTGGCCGACGTGCAGGCCCGCGCCCGACGGGTACGGGAACATGTCCATGATGAAGCTGTGCGGCTTCGCGGCGACGTCACCGGCCGACGGGTCGGCCAGCGCACCGGTGGGGTTGGGGGCGTGGAAGGTGCCCTCCTTCTCCCAGATGTCCTGCCAGCGGGACTCGATCTCGGCCGCCAGCGCGGCGCTGTACCGGAACGGCTCGGTCACGGTCTCGGCCGCGCCGGACGCAGGGGTCGTCTCGCTCATGGTCCTTCAAGCTCCATCGGTGTCGGTTGGCGAACCGCGCAGGCGGCCGGCCCGGGACCCGGCCCGGGTCGGGGTCGGGGGCGGAAAACAAAAAATCCCCTCGCAGGAGGGGACGCCACGCCGACTCCGGCACCGCCCGGGGGCGCAGCCGGTCCTGGTCAGCGCGGCCGGCTAAGGAGCAGGCGCACGGTTCGCATGGGCTCAGGGTACCGCAAGCGGTCCGGCGCACTGCGGGGGTATACCGCCCGGGCGGCCGCGCGAGCAGCACCGGAGCCGCCCCGCCGCGCCCCCTCTCCTGCTCTCCTGCTCTCCTGCTCGGCGGCGCCACCACCCCCGCCACCACCCGCACCGCCTCCCCCGCCGCCACCACCGCGCTGCGCCGGCCTCACCGCGCCGCCGGCCTCACCGGGCCGCCGCCCGCCCCGCCGCGTCGAAGTCCCGCAGCGCCTTCGCCAACCGCTCGGACTGCATCCCCGCCGCGAGCGAGCGCGCCAGCGCCGCGGTGCGGGCCGCCTCGCGCTGGTCGCCGAGCCGCCGGTGGGTCTCGGCGAGGCGCACCATCAGCAGTGCCTTGGCGCGGGCCCGGCCGGGTCCGAGCCCGGCCACGGCCTCGGCCAGCAGCGCCTTCGCCGGCCGGGGTCGGCCGAGTGCCAGCCGCCCCTCCCCCACCATGCCGGCGACGGAGGCGCGGGCCTCCTCGGCGCCGGGTACGCCGTCCAGTTCGGCGAAGGCCCGGGCGGCGGCGGCCTCGGCCCGCTCGGGCTCGCCCCGGCGGCCGTACGCGCGGGCGAGCCGGCCGAGCTGGCGGGCCCGCCCGGTGGGGCTGAGTACGGCCCCGTGGGCCGCCAGGGCGGTCTCCAGGGCCGAGACGGCGTCCAGGCCGCGTCCGCCGGGGCCCTGGGTGGCGAGCACCACCAGGGCGCCGAGCACGGGGACGCCGAGCCGGGCATCGCCGCTGACGTGGGCGGCGCGCATCGCGGCGACGAAGGCGCGCTGCGCGGCCGCGTCGTGGCCGAGGTCGTACGCGGCCCAGCCGGCCAGCCGGGCGAGTCTGCTGGCCGTGCCGTACAGCTCGCGGCCCAGCCGCTCGTCGTACGAGCCGAGTTCCAGCAGCTTGGCCAGCATGGCGAGTTCGGCCCGGGTGGGGCCGAGGACGAGGCCGCCGCCGCAGGCGCGTTCGAGCCGCTGCTTGCTGCGGTAGGAGAGGCCGAGTTCGCCGGCCAGTGCGGCTTCGACGCGCAGCGCGCCCTCGCCGCCGCCGACGGGCGGCGGCGGGGAGGCGAGCCGGGCGGCGGCCTGGTCGAGGTCGGCGTTGCGGAAGAGGTCGGTGAGGCGGACCGGCCCGGCGTCGGTGGCGGCCTCGCGCAGCGCGGTCTGGGCGGTGTCGGCGGTCCACGGGTCGGTGAGCAGCCGGGGCGAGAGGATCTTGGCGCCGCGGTGGCCGCCCATCCGGCCCCAGAGCTGCTCGTAGGTGACGGCGATGCCGAGGGTGCGGCTGAGCACCTCGCAGACCGCCTGGTCGTGCGGGCTGCGCGGCACCATGCCGCGGTCGCGCCACTTGTACGGGGCGGTGGAGCTGATGGCCAGGCCCGGCGGCAGGGCGAGGCTCACCTCGCGGGCGAGCCGTTCCGGACTCCATCCGAGCTGGTGGAGTATCCGGGCCAGTTCCTCGTTCCGCCTTCGCTCCAGATCGGCCATGGCACGACGGTAGCGGGATTGCGGGCCGTCCCGCCGGTCCCACGGGCGAAACGGCGAAGAGCCGCCTCCCGAAACGGGAGGCGGCTCTTCCATCACTGTGGAGCTACGGGGAATTGAACCCCGGACCTCTTGCATGCCATGCAAGCGCTCTACCAACTGAGCTACAGCCCCTTGACCTTCGTTGTCACCCGGGCTTTTCGGCCGTTTCCGTCCGGTTTCCCTTGGCGACATCGATTACTTTACACGGTCCGGGGCGTGCTCCCGAAATCCGTTTCCCGGGGCCCGCCCGCCGGGCGCGGACGGACCGGGTGGGCGAGCGCTCCCGGGGGCCCGCCGCACCTGCCACGCCCGGCCCCCCGCCCCCGCCGGCCCCGCCGGCCCCGAACCCGACCCGCCCCGCCCCGCCCCGCACCCGCCCCGCTACCGCGCCGCCCGCCGGCTGCGCGCGGCGAAGCCCGCGGCGGCCAGGACCGCGACGGTGTTGACCAGCAGCGTGGTCCGCAGCGCGTGCCCCGACTCGGCGGCCGGCGCGGGCAGGTCGACCTGCCCGAGGAACACCGAGCCGAGCACCGCGACCCCGACCACCTGTCCGAGCTGGATGACCGTCACCATCACCCCGCTCGCGTCGGCCGCGTCCCCGGGCGCCACCCCCGCGAGGGCCCGGGCGAACAGCGGTGCGTACGCGCAGCCGGCGACCAGGCCGAGCACGCTCATCTCGGCCAGTGGCCAGGTGCCGACCTCGGCGCCGCCGCCGAGCAGCACCCCCAGCAGCAGGTAGCCGCCGCCGAGGAGGACGCCGGCGAGCACCGGCAGGGTGCCGTGCAGCCGGCCGGGCAGCCGGTGCCAGTGCATGCTGGACAGGCCGAAGCCGATCGCGACGGGTGCCGAGCAGAGTCCGGCCTCCAGTGCGGTGTGGCCGAGCGCGGCCTGCTGGTGCAGGGCGAAGGCGAACATGAAGCCGGAGAAGGCCGCCATGATCGAGAACAGTCCGGCCGCGGCCGGGCGCAGTCCGGGGGCGCTCAGCACCCGGCCGGAGATCAGCGGCCGGCCGCCGCGCCGGGCGATCCGGCGTTCGACGGCCACGAACAGGCCGAACAGCACCACACCGCCCGCGATCATCGCCCAGCCCCAGGCGGGCCAGCCGAGTTCGTGGCCGAGGACGAGCGGCACCACCAGCAGGCCGAGTGCCGCGCCGAGCACGACCAGGCCGGGGAGGTCGAAGCCGCGGGTGGCGTCGCCGGGGATCCGGGGCAGCAGCCGGGAGCCGACCGCGAGCAGCAGCAGGCCGATCGGCACGTTGACGAGGAACACCGGCCGCCATCCGCTGCCGAACAGGTCGGCGCTGACCAGGACGCCGCCGAGCACCTGGCCGATCCCCATGCCCCCGGCGAGGACGGCCGAGTAGAGGCCGAGCGCCCGGGTGCGGGCGGTGCCGGTGAAGGTGCGCTGGAGCAGGCTCATCACCTGGGGCACCATCAGCGCCGAGCCGGCGCCCTGGAGCAGCCGGAAGGCGATCAGCCAGCCGGTGGTCGGGGCGAGGCCGCAGGCCAGGGAGGTGGCGGTGAAGGCGGCCAGGCCGAGCTGGAACAGCCGGCTGTAGCCGTACCGGGCGCCCAGCCGGGCGCCGGTGATCAGCAGGACGGCGTAGGCGATGGTGTAGCCGGCGATCACCAGTTGCAGGGCGGCGCCGGAGGCACCGAGGTCGGTCCGGATGGTGGGCACCGCGACGTTGACGATGGAGACGTCGAGCACGGCCATGAACTGCCCGCACAGGACGAGCGCGAGGAGCAGCCCGGGCCGTACGGCCGGGTCCGCGGTGGTGCCGCCGGCCACACCGGGCCGGGTCTGGAGGTCCGTCATGGGGACCAGCCTGCGGGCGCTCCGGTACTGGTGGTTAGAGCCTGCCGATCCTGGTACCGGCAGCACCTGTATCGCGTGCCGGGCCTGCGGCACGATGGTGGCCATGACCGTCCTGGAGGAACTGCCCACCGCCGCGGGCGGGCGCGACCGCCGCCGCACCGAACTGGCCCGTTTCCTGAAGGCCTGCCGGGCGCGGGTCACCCCGGAGGAGGTCGGGCTGCCGCCCGGGCTGCGCCGCCGGACGCCGGGGCTGCGGCGCGAGGAGGTCGCGCAACTGGCCGGGGTCGGGGTGACCTGGTACACGTGGCTGGAGCAGGGGCGGCCGATCAACGCGAGCGAGCAGGTGCTGCTGGCGGTGGCCCGGGCGCTGCGGCTGGACGGCACCGAGCGCGAGCACCTGTTCCGGCTGGCCGGGATGTCGCCCTCGCCGTACGCGCGGCCGGCCCCTCCGGAGCTGGACCCGTCGATCCAGGTGATCCTGGACTCGCTGGCGCCGCTGCCGGCGGCGGTCTCCAACACCCGTTTCGACGTGCTGAGCCACAACGGGCCGTACCGCTCGCTGTTCGGCACCGCGCGGATGCGTCCGTCCCGGGGGGTGTTCTTCAACAGCCTCTCGTGCATGCTGACGGCCCCGCCGTGCTGCAATCCGTGCGAGAACCGGGACGAGGCCCTGCCGCGGATGGTGGCGGTGCTGCGCTCGGCCTACGGCAAGCACGTGGGCGAGCCGGTGTGGGAGGAGCACGTGCAGCGGCTGTCGGCGCGCAGCGCGCTGTTCCGGGAGCTGTGGGACCGCCAGGAGGTCGCGCTGCCGGAGAGCTGGCTGCGGCGGTTCCGTCATCCGGAGCTCGGGGTGCTGCGGGTGAACGCCACGTACCTGACGATGCCGGGTGTGCCGGAGTGCTACATCGTCATCTACGTGCCGGACGGCCCGGAGGACCGGGAGCGGGTCGAGCGGCTGGGTTCGCTGCCGCCGGGCGGCTGGGCGCACATCTGCGTGTAGCGGGCGCGGCGGGCCGGGTGCGGCGGGCCGGGCGGGGCCGTGGGCCCGGAACGCCGGGAGGCCGCCACCCGGTGGGTGACGGCCTCCCGAACTACTGTGGAGCTACGGGGAATTGAACCCCGGACCTCTTGCATGCCATGCAAGCGCTCTACCAACTGAGCTACAGCCCCGCGACACGGGCGACCCTGGATGACCACGACCGCCGATGCGGAGTGGAGCTACGGGGAATTGAACCCCGGACCTCTTGCATGCCATGCAAGCGCTCTACCAACTGAGCTACAGCCCCGCACTCACCGGATCTTCCGCTTCCCTTCCGGGCCGCGTTTTCCTTCCGTGCGAACGAGGAAGACTCTAGCTGGTCAGGGCCGGAACTGCGAAATCCGCTCCCCCGGGCCCCCGGCGAGGGCCCCGCCCGAGGCCCCCGCGCCGCTCACACGCCCCGCCGCACGGCCCCGGCGCACCGACCCGGTGCACGGACCCGGCGCGCAGGCCCCGCGTACGAATCAGGCGCGCATGCCCGGCGTACAGGCCCGGCGTACGAGCCCCCTCCGGAGGAGAACCCGCCGCCGGGGCACCGCACCGCACCGCGCCGTGCCGGAACCGCTCAGGTGTCGTCGCCGATGACCGGCTGCGGGAGCGTGCCCGCGTTGTGCTCCAGCAGGCGCCAGCCGCGCGCGCCCCGGCCGAGCACCGACCAGCAGCAGTTGGACAGCCCGCCGAAGCACTCCCACTGGGCCGGCTCCAGGCCGAGCAGCCGCCCGAGCATGGTGCGGATCGTCCCGCCGTGGCTGACCACGACCAGCGTGCCGCTGTCCGGCAGCTTGGCCGCGGCCTCCAGCACCACCGGCACCGAGCGGTCGGCGACCTCGGTGGCCAGTTCGCCGTCGTCGCCGCGCCGCACCGGCTCCCCGGCCGCCCAGGCGGCGTACTCCTCCGGGAAGCGCTCGCGGATCTCGGCGTTGGTGAGGCCCTGCCAGGAGCCCGCGTACGTCTCCCGCAGGCCCTCGTGGTGCGTCACGTCCAGCCCGGTGACCGCGGCCAGCTCCTCGGCGGTGCGTCGGGCGCGCTTGAGGTCCGAGGAGATCAGCAGGTCGGGGCGGAGCCCGGACAGCAGCCGGGCCGCCCGCTGGGCCTGGAGGACGCCCTGGCCGGTCAGCTCGATGTCCGTGGTGCCCTGGAACCGCGATTCCAGGTTCCAGGACGTCTGGCCGTGCCGCCAGAAGACGATGCGCGGGCCCCGCGCGCCCCCGCTCAGTGCAAGTCCTCGGGCTTGCCGAAGTCGTCGGCCGGGGCGACGGCGTTGCCGGCCTCGTCGGTGTGGGCGTCGGGGCGGTTGCGCGAGGCCAGGGCGTCCTCGGGCAGCGGCAGCTCGGGGCAGTCCTTCCAGAGGCGGTCCAGCGAGTAGAAGGAGCGCTCCTCGGAGTGCTGGACGTGCACGACGATGTCCAGGTAGTCGAGCAGGATCCAGCGGCCCTCGCGCTCGCCCTCGCGGCGCACCGGCTTGATGTCCAGCTGCTCGCGCAGCTGGTCCTCGATCTCCTCGGCGATCGCGCGGACCTGGCGGTCGTTGCTCGCGGACGCGATCACGAAGGCGTCGGTGATCGACAGCACCTCGCTGACGTCGAACGCGATGATGTTGTGCGCCAGCTTGTCGGCCGCCGCCTGCGCGGCGACGTTGATGAGCTGCTGGCTGTGGTCGGTAACGGTCACGGTGTTCTTCCGGCTCGGCGGCTTGGGGCGCGCCCCGGCGCGTGGCCGGGGTCGCCTTCCAGGATCTCACGCCGCCCGGGCGGGCCCGGAACCGTTTTCCGGGCCCGCCCGGGCCGCCGTGCCGCCTCCGGCCCGCGCGCCCGGACGGGATCCCCCGGGCAGTGCTGCCGCCCGGGGCCCGTCCGCCGGGGCGGGGCCGCCGTCCTACGGGTTCTTCGGCAGCTGGTAGTCCTTGCCCAGCACGACCAGCAGGTCCGCGTTCTGGGTGTCGCCGGTCACCTTCTTCACCACCGTGTCCGGCAGGCCGAGGCTGGCCGCCAGCGACTTCGCCGCGGCCTGCCGGGCGTCGTCGGTGTAGCGGATCTCACTGGTGGCCTGCGCGGCGGCCTTGGCGCCGCCCGGGATGAAGGTCAGGCCCGAGTTGACGATCTGGACCTGCGCGGCGGCGGCCGCCGCGTCGTTGCCGCTGGAGTCCTGCAGCGCGACCCGGGCCGGGGCGTCGCCGGCGGCCGCGGACTTCACGGTGCCGCCCAGCACGTCCTTGACCTGCTTGCCGGCCGTCGCCTCGTCCAGGCTGCCGTCCGGTTTCACGGTCAGCGCGGTGGTGCCGAAGTGGCCGTCCTTCGCCTGCTGGGCGAGTTGGGTGAGCACGCCGGCGAGGGCGTCCTCGGGCAGCGAGGGGTCGAGCACCGCGTTCATCCGGTGCACGTCGTCCTTGGCGTCCTTGAACTCGGTCGGCATGGTGCGCACCACCGAGTCCATCACCTGCCCGAAGCGGGCCAGCTGGGTGTCCCGGGTCTCGCCGGGGTTCTGCAGCGTCGCGTACGCGACCGCGGCCTTTCCGCCGAGCAGGGTGTTCTTCCCGGCCGCGGACAGCAGCTTGCCGTCCGGCTTGCCGCCCTCGTGGGTCTCGGCGTTGGTGTCCACCCGGACGCCGCCGAGCTGGGAGACCAGCAGCTCCAGGTACGGGGTGTCCAGCCGCCAGGTGCCGGCCACCGGGGCGCCGAGCACGGTGGACAGGCCGTCGCGGGTCGCCGAGGCGCCGATGGCGTCCATCGCCTGGCCCATGGTGGTGACCGGCGGGTCGGCGGGGCCGGGCAGCCGCAGGTTGTCGGGCAGCAGCAGCACCGTGCCCTTCTTCCCCGAGGCGTCGTCGACCAGCAGCGCGCTGGACACCTTGCCCTGGAGGTCGCGCAGGTGGACGACGTTGACCTGGCGCCCGCCCGCCGCGGCGGCCGCGGTCGGCTTGCCGCCGGAGAACCACAGGTAGCCGCCGACACCGCCCGCCGCGAGCGCCACCACCACACCGAGGCCGATCAGCCGGGTGCGCAGCTTGCGGCGGCGCTCGGCGCGCACCTCGCTGCGGGACTCGGCGAACTTCAGCCAGTCGATGACGTCCTCGGTCTCCTCCGCCTCCTCGTCGACGAAGGTGAACTCGCCCGTGGCGTAGCTGTCCCCGGACGCCTTGCCGCCCTTGCCGCCACGCGCCCCGGCGACCTGCTCGGACGGCGCCCCGGCGGCCTTGGCCGGAGCGGCCTCCGCCGCGGGCCTGGGCACCCGCGGGCGCGACGGCACGGGCGCGGGCGCGGCGGGCGCCTCGGGCTCGGGCTCCGGCTGCGCCTGCGGTTCGGTGACGGCCGGTGCGGTGGCCTCGGCCGGGTACGGCTGCTGGTAGCCCTGGTACCCCTGCTGCTGGTAGCCGTACGGGTCCTGGCCGTACACCGGCTGCCCGTACTGGTCGTACTGCGGCTGCTGCTGCTCGTACGGCTCGTACGCCTGCTGCTGCTGCGGGAACTGCCCCGGCTGCTGGTACCCGTCGTACCCCTGCCGGCCCTGCTGCCCCTGCTGTCCTGGCTGCCCCTGGTACCCCTGCTGCTGGTAGCCGTACGGGTCCTGCCCGTACACCGGCTGCCCGTACTGGTCGTACTGCGGCTGCTGCTGCTCGTACGGCTCGTACGCCTGCTGCTGCTGCGGCTGCGCCTGCTGCTGGTACCCCTGGTACGGCTGCTGGAACTGTCCGGTGGACCAGTCCTCCGGACGCTGCCGGCCGTCGCTGCGTTCGGTCATGCGCCGCTCCTGGCTCAGGTCCCGCGCGGCGCGTACAGCGCCCGCTTGTCGATGTAGCGGACCACGCCGTCCGGGACGAGGTACCAGACCGGCTCGCCCTTGGCGACCCGGTTCCGGCAGTCCGTGGAGGAGATGGCCAGCGCCGGGACCTCCACCAGGGAGACCCCGCCCACCGGAAGCCCGGCGTCCGACAGAGTGTGCCCCGGGCGGGTGCACCCGATGAAGTGGGCCAGCGAGAAGAGTTCGTCGGAGTCGCGCCAGGACAGGATCTGGGCGAGGGCGTCGGCTCCGGTGATGAAGAAGAGGTCGGCGTCCGGGTGCAGGGCGTGCAGGTCGCGCAGGGTGTCGACGGTGTAGGTCGGGCCCTCGCGGTCGATGTCGATCCGGCTGACCGAGAACTGCGGGTTCTCGGCGGTGGCGATGACCGTCATCAGGTAGCGGTCCTCGGCCGGGGTGACGTGCCGGTCGCTCTTCTGCCACGGCTGCCCGGTCGGGACGAAGATCACCTCGTCCAGGTGGAACGCGCTCGCGACCTCACTGGCGGCGACGAGGTGGCCGTGGTGGATCGGGTCGAAGGTGCCGCCCATCACCCCGAGGCGCTTTTTCACCGGCTCCGGTCCGCCGGGATTCCCGGCCTGCTCTCCCATGCCGCCACACCTTACGCGACGCGCGTTACGGTGCGGGAACGCCCCGGTGGGGGTTGTCGGCAGATGCGTGAGGGAGCGTCCGGCCACCGGCCGGACACTCCCCGAGCGGTCCGCGGAGCGGGCTCAGCGGTCCCGGTTGAAGCGGGTGGTGACGAAGAGCAGGAGCAGCAGGATCACCAGGGCGGCGCCACCCGTCAGGAGCGGGTTCAGGCTGTCGTGGTTGCCCCCCTCGCCCTCGGCGAGCAGGTTCAGGACGGGGAGTGCGGCAGCAGTGCTCATGGTCGGCGGGACCTTCTCGGCTCGGTGGACGGACCTGGGGGTTGTGCCGGGCCGGCGAAGGCCCACCCGTCATCGTACGGGGGGTTACAGGACAACCGCTCGGCGGCCCACCGCCGCTGACCGGGCGTGAGCGCGGCCGGACGGCGCGGGCGGGCGCGCGGGCCCGGCGGGCGGCACCCGGGCCCCGGCAGGCCCCGGCCGGGAGGGAGGGCCTAGTTGCCGCGGAAGGCGCGGGCCATCACCCAGACCAGCAGGCCGATGCCGACGAAGGACGCGATCACGATGATCCGCAGGAAGAGGCCCGGACCGGCCTCGTTGGAAATGGGCGCGGCCAGGCTGACAAGCGTGTCGGTGGACATCTGCGGGGCTCCTCGAACTGCTCGGTACCGCGGCCGGGTCCGGTCTCGGTTCTCCAGGGCATTCAGGGTAGACCGGCTTCACACCGGCGCCGCCCACCGGCCCCCGCGACACGGCGCGGCCCGCGGGCACCGCCCCCGCGGGCACCGGCCCGGGGACGAGTACGCAACCACGGACGTTGCACAGACAGTCGTTGCAGGCGAAGACCAGCGGGGGGCCGGCCAGCGGGCCGCGGCCGCCGTCGACCAGGAGGTACGCACACCATGACCGAAACGACCGCGAAGACCCCGAGCCGCCGTCGCGAGCGCTTCCCCGGGATCTCCACCCGGGCCTGGGAGCACCCGGCGGACCGTTCGGCGCTGGTCGCCCTGCGCAAGCTGTCCGGCTTCGACGAGATCCTGAAGAAGCTCGCCGGGCTGGTCTCCGAGCGCGCGATCCGCCTGATGTTCCTGGCCACCGCCGTGAAGACCTCCGAGCGCCAGTTCCCCGAGCTGTACGACATGGTGCGCGACGCCGCCTACGTGCTCGACCTGGAGCAGGTCCCGGACCTGTACGTGACCCAGGACCCGACGGTCAACGCGTTCACCATCGGCATCGACACCCCGATCATCGTGGTCACCAGCGGCCTGGTCGAGCTGCTCGACGAGGAGGAGCTGCGCTCGGTCGTCGGGCACGAGGTCGGCCACGCGATGTCCGGCCACGCCGTCTACCGGACGATGCTGATGATCCTCACCAACATCGCCACCCGGATCGCCTGGGTGCCGCTCGGCAACCTGGCGATCATGGCCGTCGTCACCGCGCTCAAGGAGTGGTTCCGCAAGGCGGAGCTGTCCAGCGACCGGGCCGGCCTGCTCGCCGGGCAGGACCTCCAGGCATCCATGCGGGCCCTGATGAAGCTGGCCGGCGGGCACAACCTGGCCGAGATGAACGTGGACGCCTTCCTGGAGCAGGCCGAGGAGTACGAGAAGGCCGGCGACCTGCGCGACGGCGTGCTCAAGCTGCTCCAGGTGCTGCCGCAGACCCACCCCTTCGCCGTCGTCCGGGTCGCCCAGCTGAAGAAGTGGGCGGAGAGCGACGAGTACCGCTCGATCCTGTCCGGCGCCTACCCGCGCCGCGCGGACGACCCGGACACCTCGGTCGGCGAGCAGTGGAAGGCCGCCGCCGACCACTACACGACCTCGGTGAAGGAGAGCAAGGACCCGCTGATGGGCCTGCTCCGGGATGTCGCCGGCGGCGCCGCGACCGTGGGCGGCAAGCTCCGCGACACCTTCACCGGCGGCCCCCGCGGCGGCTCGAACGGCTCGAACGGCCCGACCGACCGCAGCGACAGCTGACCCCGGGCGCGAAGCACCCGGCACCGAGGTGCCGCACCGGACCGGACCGGGCACCACGCCGGGCACCGGACCGGATGCCCGACACCGACGACGGCCGGTGACCCTCCCCGGGTCACCGGCCGTCCGGCCGTCCGGCCATTCCTCGCCCCCGTCCCCCAGCCCGGTCCGCTTGCCCGGCCCCGACCCCGGCCCCTCGCCCGGCCCCGGCCCCTCGCCCGTCCGCGGCCCCGGGCCTCAGCTGCCCGCCAGCACCCCGCACACCTGCCACGACGGCCGCGCGTGGTTGCCGGGATCGACCGCCGTCGGCGGCGCGACCGCCGTGCCCTGCGCGGTGGCCAGCACCGGCTGCAGGAACCCCGCCATCGAGGTGCCGCAGGGCGCCGGACCGGCCTCCAGCACCGAGTCCACCAGCCGCAGCTGCGCCGAGGCCAGGTCGACCCGGTCGAACTGGAAGGTCAGCTGCCGCCGCACGGTCTCCAGGGTGACCGGCGCTCCGGTCGGGGCCCCGGCCGGCTTCAGCGCGTAGACGAAGGTGTGGTCGGTGGTGATCTGCAGCGTGCCGGCGTCCGCCTCGTCGATCCGCATCGCACCGGCGACCTTGACGCTGTCCGAGGCCAGCGCGACCCGCGCCGGGTCGAAGCGGACCACCCAGCCGGTCACCGCGTGGTGCCGGTCGTCCACCGGCTGGGACACGCTCGCGTCGAACTCGGCCTGTTCGCCGGGGGTGACGAAGGCCCGGACGTCGGCGGTGGCGCCCTGAACCAGGGCGGCGGGGGCCAGGGAGGAGGCCACCAGGTAGCGCTGGACGCTGTCGAGCGCCTTGGTCACCTCGACCCGGCTGAAGTGCTCGGTGGCGGCCCCGGTCGGGGTGTTCAGCCCGATCGTGCCGTCCCCGTACCCGGCCGGCAGCGCGGCGAAGGGGTTCGCCGGGTCGGCGACCGGGCGGACCGCCGAAGCCGGGCTCAACGCGACCAGGCTGACGGTCAGTTGGCTGCCCTCGGGCCGGGCCGCGATCCCCTTCGGCGAGCTGACCCCGAAGTACACCGCGGCCCCGAAGGCGAGCAGGATGAGCAGCAGCAGCGCGAGCGCCTGGCGCGGCACGCTGCCCAGCGGGCCGAGCCGCACCCGCTGCCGGGTGGCCTTGCCGAAGGAGCCGGCCAGCCGCTCCCGGGCGGACAGCTCCTGGATCCGGGCAGCCCGGACGAACGATTCGTCGAAGACGACGGACCGGAACTCGTCCTCGTTGCCCGAACCGCCCTCGGGCGTACCCTCAGGAGGCTCTCGCGGGTCACCCATAACTCCAGGGTAGGCGGACACCCGCGCCGCCACGAGGGCCCCTGCGCAGATTCCCGGGGACGCTCCGTGACCACCCGCCCGGGGCGCGCGCCTACAACGGCGCCCGGGACGGACGGGCCCTGGGACGGGCCCTAAGGCACCGGGGCGGTGACCACCAGCGACGGTTCGGCCGGTACGGGCCGCGGGTCCGTCCCGGCGCTGCTGCTGCCGGACTCCGGCCTGCGGGGCGCGTCCGAGGAGCCGCCCACGCCCTGGGAGATCGCCGCGACCGCGACCGCGACCAGGCTCACGCCCATGATCACGGCGAGCACCCAGGCCACCGGCCGGTGCCAGCGCTGCTGGGCCACGTACCGGCCGCGGGCGCGCACCGGGTCGTAGCCCCGCCGCCATCGCCGCCGGCCCGGGCGGCCGACCGGCCTGCCGGGGCCCGACCAGGGGTCGGAGTAGTAGTGGTCCGCGTCCGGTCCGCTCGGGTGCGGGCGCAGCTCCAGCGGCAGCCCGTCCCCGGCCGAGACGTCATAGCCCCAGCCCGGGCCCGCGGTGTCCGGCTCGAACCGGGCCTCGGCCGCGGCGAGTTGCCGCTCCTTGGCGGTCGGCTCGTGCACGGCGGCGGACCGGACGAAGGCCTCATCGAAGACCACGGTGGCGAACTCGTCGTCCGCACCACCGTGGTCGGCGCCGTCGGGGTACGGCAAACCCCCCACATCCTCAGCCACGGATTCAGCGTATTACCGGTCGGGCGTTTTGTCTGTGGCTCCCGGCAGTTGGTCCGTCACACGTGTGACGGGCACCGCCCGCGCACCGCTCAGCGGACGTCCGGGGACCCGCCGACGGTCTGCGCCGCCTCGCCCCGTACGTGCCCGTCCCCGGTGACGATGTACTTGGTGCTGGTCAGCTCGGGCAGGCCCATCGGGCCGCGGGCGTGCAGCTTCTGGGTGGAGATGCCGATCTCCGCGCCGAAGCCGAACTCACCGCCGTCGGTGAACCGGGTGGAGGCGTTGACGGCGACCGTGGTCGAGTCGACCAGTCGGGTGAACCGCCGGGCCGCGGCCTGCGAGGTGGTGACGATCGCCTCGGTGTGGCCGGAGGACCAGCGGCGGATGTGCTCGACGGCGGCCTCCAGCGTGGGCACCACGGCGGCGGCCAGGTCCAGCGAGAGGTACTCGGCGCCCCAGTCCTCGTCGGTCGCGGGCACCACGGTGGCCGGGCCGCCCTCGGCGGCCTTGAGCACCGCCTCGTCGCCGTGCACGGTCACCCCGGCCTCGGCCAGGGCGGCCAGCGCGAGCGGCAGGAAGGCGTCCGCGACGTCCTGGTGGACCAGCAGCGTCTCGGCCGAGTTGCACACGCTGACCCGCTGGGCCTTGGAGTTCAGCAGGATGCCGACGGCCATCGCCAGGTCGGTCTCGGCGTCCACGTACACGTGGCAGTTGCCGGTGCCGGTCTCGATCACCGGAACGGTCGAACCCTCCACGACGGTACGGATCAGCGAGGCCCCGCCGCGCGGGATCAGCACGTCGACGAGGCCGCGGGCGCGCATCAGCTCCTGCACGGACTCCCGGCTCTCCCCCGGCACCAGCTGGATCACGTCGGCGGGCAGCCCGGCCGCCGTGACGGCGTCCCGCAGGACCCCGACCAGCGCCGTGTTGGAGCGGTAGGCGGAAGCCGAGCCGCGCAGCAGCACCGCGTTGCCGGACTTGAGGCAGAGCGCGGCGGCGTCCGCGGTCACGTTGGGGCGGGCCTCGTAGATGATGCCGACCACGCCGAGCGGCACCCGCACCTGCCGTACGTCCAGGCCGTTCGGCAGGGTGTAGCCGCGCACCACCTCGCCGACCGGATCGGGCAGGCCGACCACGTCGCGCACGTCGGAGGCGATCGCGGCGACCCGCTCGTCGGTCAGGGTCAGCCGGTCGACCACCGACTCGGCCGTCCCGGCCGCCCGGGCCCGGGCCACGTCCTCGGCGTTGGCCGCGACGATCTCGGCACTGCGGGCCACCAGCGCGTCGGCGATCGCCAGCAGCGCGGCGTCCTTCACCCCGCGCGGCAGCGGGGCGAGCGCGGCGGCGGCGTCCCGGGCTCGGCGCGCTACGGCGAGGACGGGGCTGTCGGCGGGGGCGAGGTCGCTGGTCATGCCGCCAAGGGTAGCGACTGCGCCCGCCCCGCCCGCCCGCATTTCGCCCGGTGAGACACCGGGCGGACCGTCCGCCGGGCGGTCCGCCGCAACGCCGCCGGGGGCACCGGCGGAACACCTGCGGCGCACCGCCGGGGCCCGGGCAGGGCCCCGCCGGGGGCTCAGTACGGGTGCACGCCGCCCAGGTGCTTCGGCGGATCGCCGAAGCCCTCCGCCACCCGCTTGTGGTACGTCGCCCGGTCGACCACCTCCAGCCCGACGATCTCCCACGGCGGCAGGTTCGCGGTGACCTTGTGCTCGCCCCAGAGCCGCAGCGCGATGGCCGCCGCGTCGTGCAGGTCCCGGGCCTGCTCCCAGTACCGGATCTCGGCGTGGTCGGCCGCGTAGCGGGCGGTCAGGAAGAACGAGTGGTCGTGCGCCAGCCGCTCCAGCGAGGCGCGCAGCGAGGTCAGCGGTGTGACCTGCCCGGCCACGCTCAGCACCACGTGCCACAGCCGGGCCTGCTCGGGCACGGTGGGCGGCTCCGCCGCGTCCGTGCGCTGGGGCCGCAGCCTGCGCATCCCGCCGGGCCCCTGGGACGGCGGACCGGCCGGCTCGGCGGGTCCGTCCCCGCGTCCGCCGTCGATGCTGGTCAGCCGCCGGCCCGCCGTCCCTCCGGTCAGCGCTGCCTCGCGCCTGCGTTCCACGGACGGCCTCCTGTTCGGCGATGTCGTGTCGTCCCCACCGGCCCCGCCGGCCCTCGGCCGGCGGTACGGCTGCGCCCCTCCTCGCCCGTGGCCGGGCCGTTCCCGGTACGGAGCGGCCCGGCGTCCGCGCTGCGCCGATCGGCCGGCGGCCGGTGCCGGCCCGCCGGGCCGGTCAGCCGCGCAGAACGACCAGGTCGTCGCGGTGGACGACCTCGCGCTCGTACGCGGCGCCGAACTCCTGGGCCAGGTCGCGGGTGGACCGGCCGAGCAGGCGGGGCAACTCCCTCGCATCAAAGTTGACCAGTCCGCGAGCCACGATGTGGCCGTTTTCGGCAAGAAGGTCCACCGGATCACCCGCGGCGAACTCCCCGTCGACCTTGGTGACCCCGGCCGGCAGCAGCGACGCGCCGCCGGAGACGACCGCCTCGACGGCGCCCGCGTCCAGGTGCAGGGTGCCGCGCGGGCTGCTCGCGTGGGCCAGCCAGAGCATCCGGTCGGAGGTGCGGGCGCCGGTGCGCAGGAAGAGCGTGCCGGTGGGCCGGCCGGCCAGGGCGTCGGCGGCCTGGCTGGCCGCGGTGAGCACGACCGGGATGCCCGCGCCGGTGGCGATCCGGGCCGCCTCGACCTTGGTGACCATGCCGCCGGTGCCGACGCCGGCCTTGCCCGCGCTGCCGATCTCGATGCCGTCGAGGTCGTGCGGGCCGGCGACCCGTTCGATCCGGCTGGTGCCGGGGCGGGACGGGTCGCCGTCGTACAGGCCGTCCACGTCGGAGAGCAGGACCAGCAGGTCGGCCCGGACGAGGTGGGCGACCAGCGCGGCGAGCCGGTCGTTGTCGCCGAACTTGATTTCGGCGGTGGCCACGGTGTCGTTCTCGTTGACGATCGGCATGGCGCCCATCGCCAGCAGCTGGTCCAGGGTGCGGTAGGCGTTGCGGTAGTGGGCGCGGCGGCTGGCGTCCTCGGCGGTGAGCAGCACCTGGCCGACCCGGATGCCGTACCGGGCGAAGGAGGCGGTGTACCGGGCGACCAGCAGCCCCTGGCCGACGCTGGCGGCGGCCTGCTGGCGGGCCAGGTCCTTGGGGCGCCGGTCGAGGCCGAGCGGGGCGAGCCCGGCGGCGATGGCGCCGGAGGAGACGAGCACCACCTCCGGCGGCTCCGGGCGGTTGCGCACCTTGGCGAGCGCGTCCACGAGGGCGTCGACGCGGTCGGCGTCCAGCCCGCCGGCCGCCGTGGTGAGTGAGGAGGAGCCGACCTTGACCACGATCCGTCGTGCGGTCAGCACCTCCTCCCGCAGAGAGTCCTCGCTCATCTCGCTGTACGCCCTTCCGGTGTGGTGCGGGTACGGCGGCCCGGGCCCGCCGTCACCCCCGAAATCTACGCGATTCGCGCAGGTCGCCCGCAGGGTGTTTCACCGGCTGGACCCGGCCCGGCCACGAGCTCGCCACAGCCCGTTCGGCAATCCGGATGGCTGGTATGGTCCCTGACCGAAAGCCAGATCGGGGGACGGCTTCTTGCCCGCTGAACCCATTTCGTCTTCGACCCTTCCTGTCACGAGAGGGCGGCGCCGCACTGGGCAGGCCGGCATACGGTTCGCGGCCGCGCGCCCGGGAGAAAAGCGCATCATGCGTTCGTACACCACCAAGCTGACCTTCGCCGCCCTGGCGGCGGCCACCGCGCTGTCGCTCGCGGCCTGCGGCCCGGACAACGCGGACACTCCGGCCGGGACGGGCGGTGCCACCGGCGCCGCTCCGGCCCCGACCGGCGGGGCCCCGGGCGCCACCGCCGGGGGTGCCGCCACCGCGGGCGGCGCGGCCGGCGGTTCGACCACCGCCCCGACCGGCGGGGCCGGCGGCGCGG
>NZ_JBHTRF010000103.1:0-25866 GCF_042796115.1 Kitasatospora sp. NPDC056446
GCGAGTGCCACCGGCGCCCGCGGCCCCGGCGGCCGTTCCCGGCCGCTGGCCGGGCGGCTGCGCGGGCGCCGGCACGGCGGCGGCCTGCTGCTCCGGCGTCAGCTGCCGGTCGCCCTGCGGGCCCTGGGCGGACTCGGCGCCCTGGGCGCCGTCCGGGCCGTCGACGGTCCGCGCGGTCTCCGGTCTGGATGCCTCGGCGGCCGGACGCGGCGCGAGGGAGGGCGACAGCGCCATCCCTCCGGTGGTCCGGAACAGCTCGTCGGCACCCGGGAGACTCACTCGGCGGGGCGGCACCGGTCGAGCACCTCCCTGGCGAGCTGGCGGTAGGCGGCGGCACCGACCGAGTTGGTCGCGTACGTCGTGATCGGCTCGCCGGCGACGGTGGTCTCCGGGAAGCGCACGGTCCGCCCGATGACGGTGTGGAAGACGTGCTCGCCGAACGCCTCGACGACCCGCGCCAGCACCTCGCGGCTGTGCACGGTGCGCGAGTCGTACATGGTCGCGAGGATGCCGTCCAGGCGCAGCTCGGGGTTGAGCCGCTCGCACACCTTCTCGATGGTCTCGGTCAGCAGCGCGACACCGCGCAGCGCGAAGAACTCGCACTCCAGCGGCACGATCACACTGTGAGCGGCCGTCAGCGCGTTGACCGTCAGCAGGCCCAGCGAGGGCTGGCAGTCGATGATGACGTAGTCGTAGTCGGGCAGCAGCGGCTTCAGGGCGCGCGCCAGCGCGGACTCCCGGGCGACCTCGCTGACCAGCTGCACCTCGGCGGCGGAGAGGTCGATGTTGGACGGCAGCAGGTCCATGCCCGGCACGGCCGTCTTCAGCAGCACCTCGTCGGCCGTCAGGCCCCGCTCCATGAGCAGGTTGTAGACGGTGACGTCGAGTTCCATCGGGTTGACGCCGAGGCCGACCGAGAGCGCGCCCTGCGGGTCGAAGTCGACGAGCAGGACCCGGCGGCCGTACTCGGCGAGCGCCGCGCCCAGGTTGATGGTCGACGTGGTCTTGCCGACGCCGCCCTTCTGGTTGCACATGGCGATGATCTGGGCGGGGCCGTGTTCGGCGACCGGCGCGGGGATCGGGAAGTACGGGAGCGGGCGGCCGGTCGGGCCGACCCGCTCGCGGCGCTGGCGCGCGGCGTCGGGGGCAAGCGTGGCGGCGTACTCCGGATCCGGTTCGTATTCGGCGTCGGGGTCGTCGTAGGCGCCGTAGGCGAACTCGCCGTAGGCCAGGCCGTAGGCCGCCAAGTCGGCGTCGTGATCGGTCACCGTGGTCACCTGCGCTGTGTTCTGGCGTGCTTCGAAGGTGCGGAGTGCGACCGAGCCGACCTCGGCCGAACCCACGGAGGGCTGCCGGGCCCCGGGCTCCACACTCGGCTGGCCGGCGATGTGCTCCGCCAGTCCTGGCTGACCACCCCCGGGAGCAATTGTCGACTCATTCACAAGTCGTCTTACCTCCTTGGGCATCCAGGACTCTATGTCGATTCGTCAGCGTGGCAGCATGCCGACGGTTTGCGACTCTAGGCCGTTCAAGGCGTTCGCAGCAACACAATCCACGGTAGTGGGCAGGATGTGTCGACTATCAGGCGGGCTGCTGTCAAGGGATGAGTAGGCCACTGACCCCAACGTTTCCGCGGGCGGGTGACACGACCGACGGAAATTGACGACAGAGCGACCTACCCGGTCCATGCGCTGTTCACGGGCACGGCGAAGCCCCCGACCCGAAGTGATCGGGTCGGGGGCGAACGACCGCCGGGCGGTCAGGGTGTTCAGGCGAGCACGCTCTCCAGGGAGACCGACTCCAGGCCGAAGGCCTCGGCCACGGCCGGGAAGGTGATCTGGCCCTCGTGCACGTTCAGGCCCTTGGCGAGCGCCGGGTCGCGGCGCAGCGCGTCCTTCCACCCGCGGTTGGCCAGCTCCAGGACGTACGGGAGCGTGGCGTTGGTCAGCGCGTAGGTGGAGGTGTTCGGGACGGCGCCCGGCATGTTGGCGACGCAGTAGAAGACCGAGTTGTGGACCTGGAAGGTCGGGTCGTCGTGCGTGGTCGCGTGCGAGTCCTCGAAGCAGCCGCCCTGGTCGATGGCGATGTCGACGAGCACGGAGCCCGGCTTCATGCGGGAGACCAGCTCGTTGGTGACGAGCTTCGGGGCCTTGGCGCCCGGGATCAGCACGGCGCCGATGACCAGGTCGGCCTCGAGGACGGCCTTCTCCAGCTCGAAGGAGTTGGACATGATGGCCTTGATCTTCGTGCCGAAGATGCGGTCGGCCTCGCGCAGCTTGTTGATGTCGCGGTCGAGCAGGGTCACGTCGTAGCCCATGCCGATGGCGATGGTGGCCGCGTGCCAGCCGGAGACGCCACCGCCGATGACGACGGCCTTGGCCGGGTGGGTGCCGGGCACGCCGCCGGGCAGCACGCCGCGGCCGCCGGCCGGGCGCATCAGGTGGTACGAGCCGACCTGCGGGGCCAGACGGCCCGCGACCTCGGACATCGGGGCGAGCAGCGGCAGCGCGCCGTTGGCCTGCTGCACCGTCTCGTACGCGATGGCGGTGGTGCCCGAGGCGATCAGCGCGTCGGTGCCGGCCCGGTCGGCCGCCAGGTGCAGGTACGTGAAGACGGTCTGCCCCTTGCGCAGCCGGTGGTACTCGGAGGCGATGGGCTCCTTGACCTTCAGCAGCAGGTCGGCGGTGGCCCACACCTCGTCGGCGGTGGGGAGGATGGTGGCGCCGGCGGCCACGTACTCCTCGTTGGGGATCGAGGAGCCGAGACCGGCGTTGTCCTCGATGTAGACCTCGTGTCCGTTGCGGACCAGCTCATGCACGCCGGCGGGCGTGATGGCCACGCGGTACTCGTGGTTCTTGACCTCGCGGGGGATGCCGACCTTCACGGGTGAACACGTCCTCTTGCCATGGGGGTCCCGACCGGAGAAGACCGGTGGGCGACGCGCACGTGGGGAAGCCTCCGGGCAGCCCGGGGCAAGGATCGCTGCGCGACTAGGTCCGAGTGTAATGAAGCCCAGTCGGCGTGTCAGCCTTCCAAAGTGAATAAATTTCCCGCGCGCATTGGCAGGTTCGTAGGCTTCCCCTGCGACTTACCTACCAAAGAGGTACCAACCGGGCATCTTCGACAATACCTCCGAAAGGCCTGTCACCACCCGGCGTCGACGCGTTCCCGCAGGTCCGCGAGGGCCGCTCCGACGGCCGCCCGGGCCCGTTCGTCGCCGAGTCGGCGCAGCACCGCGAGCGCCGCCCGGTACTCGCGGTCCGCCTCGTCGAAGCGGCGCTGGGCGGTGTGCGCCTCGGCCACCCGGGCCAGCAGCCGGGCCTCGGCCGCGTGGTCCCCGAGCGACTGCCGCAGGCCCAGCGCCCGCCCGTACCAGTCGGCGGCGCGCACCGCGTCGCCGAGCGCCCGGTGGCAGCCCGCCGCGCCCTCCAGGGCCCGGGCGCAGAGCGGTTCGTCGTCGGCCTTCCGGGCGTGCTCCAGAGCGGCCCGGTAGTGCCCGGCGGCCTGCTCCCAGCGGCCCGCCGAGGCCTGGAGGTCGCCCAGGTTGAGCAGCGCGGCCGAGGCCCGGCGGGGCCGTCCGTTGCGCTCGGCGACGGTCAGCACCAGCTCGTGCAGCCGGTACAGGTCGGCGGGGGCGGCGGCGCCGGTCAGCGGCAGCGCCCGCAGCAGTGCGGTGACCAGCCGCCCGGCCGAACCGTCCAGATCGCCCTGGCCGATCGCGTCGGCCACCGCACCGAGCAGCAGCTCCCGCTCGCCGAGCAGCCACTCGCGGGCGTGCGCGGCAGAACGCAGCCGCAGCGCGGCCGGCAGCGGGTCGGGGGCGGGGGCGCCGGCCGGGTCGAGCAGCGCACGGGCCGCCTCGGTCAGCCTGACCAGCCGCTCCAGCAGCCGCGCCCGGGCGAGCTCGGTCTCGGCGGGCCGGTCCTCCTGCTCGCGCAGCCGGACCAGCCGGGGGTAGAGCCGCCCGGGCACCCGGTAGCGCGGGGTGCCGTCGGCGGCCGGCGCCTCCTCGCCGAGCAGCTCCCGCTCGGCGAGCGCGGCCAGCGTGGCGGCCGCGTCCGGGACGGGGCAGCCGACCAGGGCGGAGGCGGTCCGCGGGTCGGCGGTCTGTGCCGGGGCCAGGGTGAGGGTGCGCAGCATCCGCGCCTGGGCGGCCGGCAGCCCTCGGTACAGCAGGGTGAACGCGCCGAGCAGCGGGTCGTTGTCGGGGACGGGCACCGGCTCGGCCGGCTCCGGGCCGGGCTTCACCCAGGCCGCCGGATCGCCCGCCGACCCGGTGACCGCGGCGGACGCGTCCTCCTCCCCGTTCTTCCGGGGTGCGCCCTGGGCTGCGCCCTTGGGACCGCCCTGGGCCCCGTTCGCCGGCCCGCTCCGGGCCCCACCCTTCGACGCCGAGCCCTTAGCCGCCGCGTTCCTCTGGGCCCCGGCGGACCCGGCCGGCCCGACCGGCCCGACAGACTTCGCCGACCCCGCAGGCCCCGCAGGCCCCTCCGCCTTCTCCGTCCCGTTCCCCTTCCCCGCCACGCCCACGGGTCCCGCCGCGCCGTTGCCCCCCGCCCCGGGCACCGTCTCCTCCCCCACGACCCGGTTGAGCTCGCGCGCCGCGTCGGTGACCGCGGTCTTCGGGTCCGCGCGCAGCCACCCCGCCATCAGCCGCAGCGCCGCCGGGCGGGCCGCGCAGGCCTCCGCCAGGTCCGCCCCGCCGACCGGGTCGCAGGAGATCCTGGTCCCGCCGACCAGGTCGGCCAGCAGTTCGCCGGAGGCCTGCCGGTCCAGCCCGCCGAGGATCACCGGGTCGATGTCCTCGATCCCGGTGAGCGGCCCGGCCGTGGTGGCGAGCACCAGGCAGCCGGGCTCGTCGGCGAGCAGCGGCCACACCTGCCCGGCGTCCCGCACGTCGTCCAGCACCAGCAGCACCCGCAGCCCCGTCAGTGCCTCGCGCAGCGCGGCGCAGCCGGGCTCGTCCCGTCCGTCCTCGACCGTGCCGGGCAGTGGTACGGCCGACTCGGGGTCGAGTTGCTCCAGCAGCAGCCGGGCGGCCCGGGCGGGCGGCACCCGGCCGCCGTCCGGGGCGGACAGCCGCGCGAACAGCACGCCGTCCGGGTAGTCGGCGGCGACGGTGCGGGCGAAGCGCGCGGCCAGCGCGGTGCGGCCGGAGCCGGGGCGCCCGGCCAGCACCAGGACGGGGCAGCGCCCGCTCGCCGGGCGGGCGGCGGCGGCCCGCAGCGCGGCGAGTTCGGCGCGCCGTCCGACGAACATCGTGGGCCCGGCCGGGAGCCGGTCCAGGCCCGGGACGGCCCCGACGGGCGCGTCGGGGCCGGGGTCCATCGTCGCGGTCTTCCTCGCCACCCGTGCCACTCCCGACGTGATCCCGCGCTCGGCATCCGGCGCTCGGCACCGGACTGCGTGTCCGGTGCTCAGCGGGGGCGGCCCGGGACGGGCGCCCTGTCTGCGAAGCGTAGTTCGACCGTCCGGCTCAGCAGAGGTGACATCCGGTCGTACGAACCGGCAAATCACCCGGGCGAATCAACCGGGAGGTTCGTTCACGCCTCGAAGGGCCTGGCCGGCCAGGGCGAGTCCGCCGGGCGCAGCGCGTCCAGCCCGTCCGGGCAGGTGAGCGCGGCGTGCACGGCGAGGGTGCCGGTGACCAGGGTCGGGTTGTGCAGCCGCCCGGCCTGGATCAGCCCGATCAGCTCGGGCACCGGCACCCAGGCGACCTCGATCTCCTGCTCCTCGCCCTCGGCGGCGTAGCGCTCGCCCTCGGCTGCGGACAGGTCGGTGGCCAGGAACATCCGCAGCGCCTCGTCGGTGCCGCCCGGTGAGGTGTAGTAGTCGGCGAGGACCCGCCAGGTGCCGGCCTTGCAGTGGGCCTCCTCGTACAGCTCGCGCTGCGCGGCGTGCCACGGGTTCTCGCCCGGGACGTCGAGCAGGCCGGCCGGCAGCTCCCACAGCCGCTGGCGCACGGGGTGGCGGTACTGCCGCAGGACGAGCACCCGCTGCTCGTCGTCCAGGGCGAGTACCGAGACCGAGCCGGGGTGGGTCTGGTAGTCGCGGCGGGCCCAGCTGCCGTCGGGCATCCGGACCTCCTCGCTGCGCACACCGGTGACCTTGCCCTGGAACGGTGTCCCGCTCGCCCGGACCTCCCACTCCTCGGCCGTGTCGGCGATCCCCTGGCCGCTCTGCTCGTCCATCGCTCTCCCCTTTTCGTCAGTACGACACAATCTAACGCCGAACGGCGGCCCCGCGGGAATCGCGGGGCCGCCGTCCGGTGAACGACCGAGGCCGAGGAGGAGACGACTACTCGGAGGCAGCGGTCTTGATCTCGATGGCGGCCTTGACCAGGCCCGCGAACAGCGGGTGCGGGCGGGTCGGGCGGGACTTCAGCTCCGGGTGGGCCTGGGTGGCCACCAGGTAGGGGTGGACCTCGCGCGGGTACTCGACGTACTCGACCAGGTCGCCCTTGGGCGAGAGGCCGGAGAACTCCAGGCCGGTCTTCTCCAGGTCCGCGCGGTAGGCGTTGTTGACCTCGTAGCGGTGGCGGTGGCGCTCCTCGACGTACTGCTCGCCGCCGTAGACCTCACGGACGATCGAGCCCTCGGCGAGCTTGGCCGGGTACAGGCCCAGGCGCATGGTGCCGCCCAGGTCGCCCTTGCCGTCGACGATGGCCAGCTGCTCGGCCATGGTGGAGACGACCGGGTGCTTGGCGGCGGCGTCGAACTCGGTGGAGTTGGCCTCGGGCAGGCCGGCCAGGTTGCGGGCGGCCTCGATGACCACGCACTGCAGGCCCAGGCACAGGCCGAGCAGCGGCACCTTGTTCTCGCGGGCGAAGGTGATGGCGCCGACCTTGCCGTTGACGCCGCGGTCGCCGAAGCCGCCGGGGATGCAGATCGCGTCCACGTCGCCGAGCTGCTCGCGGGCGCCCTCGGGCGTCTCGCAGTCGTCGGAGGTGACCCACTTGATCTCGACCCGGGCGTTGTTGGCGAAGCCGCCGGCGCGCAGCGCCTCGGTCACCGACAGGTAGGCGTCCGGGAGGTCGATGTACTTGCCGACCAGGGCGACCTTGACGATGTGCTGCGGCTCGTGGACGCGGCGCAGCAGGTCGTCCCAGGTGGTCCAGTCCACGTCGCGGAACGGCAGGTCCAGGCGGCGCACCACGTAGGCGTCCAGGCCCTCGCCGTGCAGCACCTTGGGGATGTCGTAGATGGACTTGGCGTCGATGGCCGCGACCACGGCCTCCTCGTCCACGTCGCACATCAGCGAGATCTTGCGCTTGATCGCCTGCGGGACCTCGCGGTCGGCGCGCAGCACGATGGCGTCCGGCTGGATGCCGATGTTGCGCAGCGCGGCGACGGAGTGCTGGGTGGGCTTGGTCTTCAGCTCGCCCGAGGGGCCGATGTACGGCAGCAGGGAGACGTGCACGAAGAACACGTTGTCCCGGCCGACCTCGTGGCGGACCTGGCGGACGGCCTCCAGGAACGGCAGCGACTCGATGTCGCCGACGGTGCCGCCGACCTCGGTGATGACGACGTCGACGTCCTCGGTCGCCATCCGGCGGATCCGGGACTTGATCTCGTTGGTGATGTGCGGGATGACCTGGACGGTGTCGCCCAGGTACTCGCCGCGGCGCTCCTTGGCGATGACGGTCGAGTACACCTGGCCGGTGGTGACGTTCGCCGAGCCGTGCAGATTGGTGTCGAGGAACCGCTCGTAGTGGCCGATGTCCAGGTCGGTCTCGGCGCCGTCGTCGGTGACGAACACCTCACCGTGCTGGAACGGGTTCATGGTGCCCGGGTCGACGTTGAGGTACGGGTCGAGCTTCTGCATCGTGACGCGAAGGCCGCGGGCCTTGAGCAACGCTCCGAGGCTGGAGGCGGTGAGCCCCTTGCCAAGGGAGGAGGCGACACCCCCGGTGACGAAGAGGTGCTTGGTCGTCACGGCTCGGCCGTTCGCTGCCTTGCCGGAATGGGGCTGTGCCAAGAGGGGGCTCCCGTGGGTCGCGTGTCGAAGGAGACGTGGGCGGGAGGCTCGGGGTTCGCCGGGCGGCAGAGGCGGGTGCGGTGCACCGCGCTTCGAAGGGTCGCCGGTTCGGCTGGTCCGGGGCGTTTGATCCCGCCGGTCCACGGGATACCAGGGTAACAGTGACCCGGCCGGGACGCCGTTCGGGCCGCGCGCGACGCTCCGGGAGCGTGCGCCGGGCGCACCACCGGCGCATCATCCGCCGCACGAGTCACACCGGTCGCACCACCCGCCGGACCGGGCCAGCCCGCGGTTTCCGTCCGGGCCATACCGGCTCCTCCGGAGAGACCACCCGGAGGTGATCCTTCCGGACCATCCTGCGCCGCGCCCCCGCGATGCACGGCATTTCCGCCGAATTGCGGCGCCACTCCGGGCTGCGCCCGCGTGCTTCGCCCCTTTCGTCCGTCGTAAGCTGCTCGGACGCATCGCCGACAGCACGAGCACGCGGAGGGCGTGGGAGGTCAGGACACTCCCGGTCCCCGATGCGCGACCGGACCTCCCCGTATTCCAGCTCCTCCCCACCCACTCCAGGGGCTCGACCGAGCCCCGCGCGGACACTCCAGCAAGGCCTGCCACCACCCCCCGGCAGACCGGACGTCCCGGGGTGGACCTCCGGCCCCGCAGACCGCTCGCTCCCCGTCTCGCCGATGCCCTGACCACATTGCGAACTGGAGATCCACGTGGCCGGCCGTATCGAGGACTACGCACTCATCGGGGACATGCAGACCGCTGCCCTGGTCAGCAGGGACGGGGCGGTGGACTGGCTCTGCCTTCCCCGCTTCGACTCGCCGGCCGTGTTCGCCGGCCTGCTCGGCACCGATGAACACGGCTTCTGGCGGATCGGCCCCGCCGAAGTCGTCCCGACCGAGGTCCCCGCCCCCGCCGCCGGCCCGGCCCCCACCGGCGCGGGCCGGGTCCGCCTCGCCGACACCGCCGACCTGCGGGTGCCCCCGCCGACCGCGGCCGCGCCCGCCGTGCCCGCCGACCGCCGCCGCTACCGGGGCGACTCACTGATCCTGGAGCAGGAGTGGGACACCCAGGGCGGCACCGTCCGGGTGATCGACTTCATGCCGCCGCGCCCCCTGGCCGGCAAGGACGCCGTCCCCCAGGTGATCCGGATCGTCGAGGGCGTGGCCGGCACCGTCCGGATGCGCTCGGCGGTGCGGATGCGCTTCTCGTACGGGCGCATCGTGCCGTGGGTGCACCGCGTCGAGCAGCCCGACGGCGGCCACCGCACCGTCGCCGTCGCCGGGCCCGACTCGGTCTGGCTGGACGGCGAGGCCGAGACCTACGGCCGCGACCTCACCACCTACGCCGACTTCACCGTCACCGCCGGCGAGCGGATCGCCTTCGCCCTCACCTGGCAGGCCTCCCACCTGGACCCGCCCCGCAGCCCCGACGCCGAGGTGATGCTCGACGCCACCGCCGACTTCTGGCACGAGTGGGCCGACCAGTGCACCTACCAGGGCCCCTACCGCGAGGCCGTGGTCCGCTCCCTGATCACCCTCAAGGGCCTCACCTACGCCCCCACCGGCGGCATCGTCGCCGCCCCCACCACCTCGCTGCCCGAGGACATCGGCGGCGAGCGCAACTGGGACTACCGCTACACCTGGCTGCGCGACGCCGCGATCACGCTCTCCTCGCTGCTGCGCACCGGCTACCGCGACGAGGCGAAGGCCTGGCGCGAGTGGCTGCTGCGGGCCGTCGCCGGCGACCCGGAGAACCTCCAGATCATGTACGGCATCGCGGGCGAGCGCGAGCTCACCGAGTCCTCGCTCGACTGGCTGCCCGGCTACGAGGGCTCGCAGCCCGTCCGGGTCGGCAACGGCGCCGCCGGACAGCTCCAACTCGACGTCTACGGCGAGGTGGTGGAGGCCCTGCACCTGGCCCACATGACCGGCCTGGTCCGCAACGACCACGCCCACCACCTCCAGCTGCGCCTGATCGAGTACCTGGAGGAGCACTGGCAGGAGCCGGACGAGGGCATCTGGGAGGTCCGCGGCCCGCGCCGGCACTTCGTCCACTCCAAGGTGATGGCCTGGGTCGCCGTCGACCGCACCATCAAGCTGCTGGAGCAGACCCCCGAGGACGCCCCTTCCGACGCCCCCGCCGACGGCCACCTGGAGCGCTGGCGCGAGCTGCGCGACACCATCCACCGGGACGTCTGCGAGAAGGGCTACGACCCGGAGCGCAACACCTTCACCCAGTACTACGGCGGCAAGGAGCTCGACGCCTCGCTGCTGCTCATCCCCCAGGTCGGCTTCCTGCCGCCGGACGACAAGCGGGTGATCGGCACCATCGAGGCGATCCAGCGCGAACTGTCCACCGAGGACGGCTTCGTGCTGCGCTACCCCACCCACGACGAATCCGGCAACAACGTGGACGGCCTGTCCGGCCACGAGGGCGCGTTCCTCGCCTGCTCGTTCTGGCTGGCCGACGACCTCGCCATGATCGGCCGGGTGCAGGAGGCCCGCGAACTGTTCGACCGGCTGCTCGCGCTGCGCAACGACCTCGGCCTGCTGGCCGAGGAGTGGGACCCGCGCCTCAAGCGCCAGGTCGGCAACTTCCCGCAGGCCTTCAGCCACGTCCCGCTGATCGACACCGCCCTGCGGCTGACCGCCTGCGGCGCCGCCTACCTGTCCGCCCAGCCGGACGGCCAGGCCGCCGACCGGGTCGAGCAGGCGACCGTCTAGGCCGGACAGGACCCAGGCCCTGGTGCAGCGCTCTAGGAGCGCTGCACCAACTCGTCGTAGGTGCTGAGCACCTGCGCGACGGTGGCGGCCTCGTCCGGCCAGGTCTCGGCCTGCTGCCGGCCGGCCGCCACCAGCCGCTCGTGGCGGACCGGGTCGGACAGCACCGCGCGCACCGCGCCGCCGAGCGCCGCCGGGTCCCCGGAGGGCACCAGGACGGCGGCGTCGCCGACGAGTTCGGGGATCCCGCCGACGGCGGTGGCGACCACCGGCACGCCCGCCCGCATCGCCTCCTGCACCACCAGCGAGCGGGCCTCCCAGCGGCTGGGGACCACCACCACGTCGGCGGCGGCCAGCAGGTCGGGCACGTCGGTGCGGTAGCCGAGCAGCCGCACCGGCAGCTTCTCGGCGCCCGCCCGCTCGCGCAGCGCACCCGCCTCCGGGCCGTCCCCGGCGAGCAGCACCAGCGGCTCCGGGTCCAGCGCGGACAGCTCCCGGGTGGCGTCCAGCAGCAGCCCGAAGGCCTTCTGCGGGACGAGCCGGCCGACCGCCAGCACCAGCGGGCGGTCCGGTCCGGCGCCGAGCAGCGCGGCCCGGGCCTCGGCCCGGCCGAGCCGGCCCTCGGGCATCGGCGGGGCGGCCACCGGGCCCAGCCGGGCGTCGGTGGCGCCCAGTTCACGGGCCCGGGCGACCAGGTCGGAGGAGGCGCCGAGGACCAGGTCCGCGGCACGCGCGACCCGGCGCTCCATCAGCCGCTGGAGCCGGCGCTCCATGCCGGTGGCCAGCAGCGCGTGGTGCGAGGTGACCACCAGCGGGGTCTCCGGGCGCAGGCCCGGGAAGCGGCCGGCGGTGCGCAGCGCGAGGTCGGAGAGCAGCCCGGCGCGCAGACCGTGGGCGTGCACCACGTCGGCGCCGGTGAAGGCCCGGCGCAGCTCGCCGATCGCGGCGGCGTCGCTGCGGGCGCCCGCGGTGGGGGTGATGTCGACGGTGTGGAACCTGGCGCCGGTGCGGGAGAAGCCGAAGAGCGCGTCCGTGCCGGCCGGCGCGCAGACCGTGACGGTCACCCCGTGCGCGACCAGGCCCTGGGCCAGGGAGCGCACGTGCGCACCGATGCCGCCGGTGCTGGCGGCCAGGACGAGTACCACGTGCAGCTGCCCCGGTTCCGGGGCGGCCGTGGTGGTCCGGGCGGCGGAATGGTCCACGTCGTCTCGCATCCGACTCGATCAGGTTCGCGCGCCGCTTCGCGAGGATTGCCCGCCGGGCGGCGCTCGGGGCTGGGAAGCCAGTGTCCAGCCGCCACCATGCCAGGTCGGCGGCCCTCTTGGACAGTCGGCGCCACGGGGCGCGTCGCCGACGATCCGCGGGGGCCGCCCGCGCCTCCGGTCAGCGGTGGCGCGGGGCCCTGGCGGCGGCCAGCAGCTCCTCGGCGTGGGCCCGGCCCAGCTCCGAGTCCTCCAGGCCGGCCAGCATCCGGGAGAGTTCGCGCACCCGCTCCTCGTCGTTCAGCGTCTTGACGCCACTGCGGGTCACGGTGCCGTCGTTGGTCTTCTCCACCACCAGGTGCCGGTCCGCGAACGCGGCGACCTGCGGGAGGTGGGTGACCACCACGACCTGGGCGGACTCGGCCAGCTTGGCCAGCCGGCGGCCGATCTCGACCGCGGCCTTGCCGCCGACGCCCGCGTCCACCTCGTCGAACAGGTAGGTGGGGACGGGGTCGGCGCCCGCGAAGACAACTTCGACGGCGAGCATCACCCGGGACAGCTCACCGCCGGAGGCGCCCTTGGCGATCGGGCGGGGCTGGGCGCCCGGGTGCGGGGCGAGCAGCACCTCGACCTCGTCCACGCCGTGCGGGCCGTACGCGACGGTGCGGCCGCCGACGTCGATGCCGGCCAGGTCGTCGACCAGGCTGATCGCGAAGGTCACCCGCGCGTGCGGCATGGCCAGTTCGGCGAGCTCGGCGGAGACGGCCTCGGCGAAGCGCCCCGCCGCGGCCTGCCGGGCGTCCGACACCTCGGCCGCGAGTTCGGCCAGTTCGGCCCGCAGCTCGGTCTCCCGGGCGCCCAGCCGGTCGATCCGGTCGTCGTCGCCGTCGAGTTCGGAGAGCCGTGCGGACCCGGCCTCGGCCCAGGCGATCACCTCGGCGAGGGAGTTCTCCGTGCCGCCGTACTTGCGCAGCAGCTGCGCCAGGACGGACCGGCGGTCCTCGACGGCGGCCAGCCGCACCGGGTCGGCGTCCAGGTCGGCCGCGTAGCCGGCCAGGTCGCCGGCCACGTCGGCGAGCAGGTAGCCGACCTCGCCCAGCCGCTCGGCGAGGGCGGCCAGGCGCTCGTCGTGGTGGCGCACGGCGTCCACGGCGCGGCGGGACTGGGCGAGCAGGGTGCCGGCGTCCAGCGCCTCCGGGTCGGCCGGGTCGCCGGCCAGTGCGGCGTGGGCCAGGGTCGCGGCCGAGGACAGCGCGTCGGCGTGCCCGAGCCGTTCGGCCTCCGCGGCGAGCTCGGCGTCCTCGCCGGCCACCGGTTCGGCGGCGGCGATCTCGTCCAGGCCGAAGCGCAGCAGGTCGGCTTCCTGGGCGCGCTCGCGGGCCCGGGTGGTCAGCTCCTCCAGGGTCGCCGAGACCTCGCGCAGGGTGCGGTAGGTCTCCCGGTAGCGGGCCAGCGGCTCGGCCACCGCCTCACCCGCGTACCGGTCCAGCGCGCCGCGCTGGCGGGCCGGGCGCAGCAGGCGCTGCTGGTCGGTCTGGCCGTGCACGGCGACCAGGTCCTCGCCGAGCTCGGCGAGCAGTCCGACCGGTACGGCCCGCCCGCCGACGAACGCCCGGGAGCGGCCCTCGGCGGAGACGGTCCGGCTGATCAGCAGGGCGCCGTCGTCCAGTTCGGCCCCGGCCTCGACGGCCCGGGCCGCCACCGGGGAGCCGGGGGGCAGCTCCAGCCGCCCCTCGACGACGGCGCGGCCGGCGCCGTTGCGCACCAGGCCGGGGTCGGCGCGCCCGCCCAGGAGCAGGCCCAGGCTGGTGACGACCATGGTCTTGCCGGCCCCGGTCTCGCCCGTCACGGCGGTGAAGCCGGGGGCGAGTTCGACCACCGCGTCGTCGATGACCCCAAGATCCCGTATCCGCATCTCGTCCAACACGGAGTCGACCTTACGAGGTTCCGACCCCGGCGCGCGACGAGCGGCAACGGCGCGCGGCAACTCGGCGCCCCGAAGTTCATCCGTTCCGGGAGTTTCACACGGGTATCGACGGCTTCACCCGGGACCGGCGAGCCTCATACGGAGGCCGGACGGCTCCGCCCGGGGGCCGTCGCGGTGCACCAGGGCAGGAAGACCTGCACCAGCGGCCCGATGGCCAGCGCGTACGCGACCGTGCCGACCCCGGCGGTGCCGCCGAGCAGCAGGCCGACCGCCAGAACGGCGAGTTCGATTCCCGTTCGGATCAGCCTCAGCGAGCGGCCGGTGCGCCGGTGCAGTCCGGTCATCAGACCGTCGCGCGGGCCGGGGCCGAGGCGGGCGCCGATGTAGAGGCCGCTCGCCACGCCGTTGAGCACGATCGCGGCGGCCGTCAGGGCGATCCGGGCGGGCAGCGCGTCGGGGCCGCCGACGACCCGCAGGGTGAGGTCCATGGCCGCGCCGATCACCAGCACGTTGGCGACGGTGCCCAGGCCCGGGCGCTGGCGCAGCGGTATCCACAGCAGCAGCACCAGGGCGCCGCAGATCGTCACCCAGGCGCCGACCGAGAGGCCGACGCTCCGCTGCAGGCCCTGGTGCAGGACGTCCCAGGGGTCCAGGCCGAGGCCGGCGCGGAGCATCAGCGCCATGCTCACCCCGTACAGGGCGAGGCCGACGAAGAGCTGCGGGATCCGGCGGCCGAGGCCGTGGGTGTCGCCGAGGACGCGGACCGCGAGGGTGCTCCCCCCGGCTGCCGGGGCTGACTCGGTCGTGGCGGGTGTGTTCGGTACGGGCGTGGTCGTGGTGGCCAAGGGATGCTCCTGCGGTGGTGCTGCACGTCCGGGTGGCCCGGCGGTGGCGGCCGGCAAGGCCGCTCTGCCATGATGGCCGGGCCAATGCAGCCCCATCCAGGGCCAATCCCTAGCAAGTGGACTGATTGCCATGGCCGACTGGCACACCACCGTCACCCCGCCCGCACTGGCCCGGCTGCTCGCCACCGCCCGGCTCCCCGGACCGGGCACCGCCCGCCGGCCCGCCTACCGCACCCTGGCCGGGCAGATCCGGCTGCTGGTCACCGAGGGCCGGCTGCCGGTCGGCGCCCGGCTGCCCGCCGAACGCGAACTCGCCACCGCGCTGGAGCTGAGCCGCACCACCGTCGCCACCGCCTACGAGACGCTGCGCGGTGACGGCTACCTGCACAGCCGCCGCGGCGCGGGCAGCTGGACCGCCCTGCCGGAGGGCGCCCCGCCGCCCGGCGACGCCCTGCACCCCGTCCCGCCGGACGAGCAGGGCAGCACCCTGGACCTCGGCGTCGCCGCCCCGCCCGCCCCCCAGCCCTGGTTCGGCCGGGCCGCCGCCCGGGCCGTCGAACAGCTCCCCTACTACGCCTCCGGGCACGGCCACTACCCCACCGGCGTACCGGTGCTGCGCGAGGCCGTAGCCCGCCGCTACACCGAGCGCGGGCTGCCCACCACGCCCGACCAGATCCTGATCACCACCGGCGCGATGGGCGGCCTGCACCTGGTCCAGCGAGCACTGGTCGGCCGCGGCGACCGGGTCGCCGTGGAGGCGCCCAGCTACGCGCACACCTTGCAGGCCCTGCGGATCTCCGGCGCCCGCCTCGTCCCGGTGCCGTACACCTACCGCCCCGGGCCGAAGGACGCGCCGTCGCCCCCGCGGCCGGTCTGGGACCGCGACGAGTGGCAGCGGGTGCTGCGCGGCGCCGCGCCCAAGCTCGCCTACGTGATCCCCGACTTCCACAACCCGACCGGCGCGCTGATCGACGAGGAGCAGCGCCGCGAGCTGCTGGCCGCCGCGCGGGCCTCCGGAAGCATCGTGCTCACCGACGAGACCACCGCCGAACTCGGCTGGGGCGTCCCGGAGTCCGTGCCGCTGCCACGCCCGATGGCGGCGCTGGACCGCGCCGCCCAGGTGGTCACCGTCGGCTCGGCGGGCAAGCTGCTCTGGGGCGGGCTGCGGATCGGCTGGGTCCGGGCCGCCCCCGCCCTGGTGCGCCGGCTGGCCGGCGACCGGGTCTACAGCGACGTCGGCACCCCGGTGCTGGACCAGCTGATCGCCGCCGAACTGCTGGGCGAACCGCTGCCCGCCGTACGGGCCCACCAGCTCGGCCGGCTGCGGGCCACCGCGCACGCCTTCGCCGCCGCACTGCCCGCGCACCTGCCCGACTGGAGCTTCCCGATGCCGGCCGGCGGGCTCTCGCTCTGGGTCTCCACGGCCGGCCTGTCCGGCGCGGCACTGGCCCGGGCCGGGGAGCGCGACGGGGTGCGGATCGCCTCGGGCAACCGCTTCGGCTCGGACGGCGCGTTCGAGCACCACATCCGGCTACCGCTCACCGTGCCCGCCGCGACCGTCCCGGCCGCCGTCGAACGCGTCGCCACGGTGGCCGCCCACGCGGCGGCCGGCGGCCGGCTCGGCCCGGCCGACGAGGCCCAGCCGCTGGCGGTCTGACGGACCGTCAGCGGCCGGACCCGGCGCCAGGGCCGCTACTGGTGGTCCGCCCGGCCGCGCCAACCCGTCACCGGCAGCGCGAACTTGGCCACCAGCCGGTCGGTGAACGGCGCCCGGTGCAGTCTGGCCAGCCGCACCGGGGTCCGCCCGCGCCGGACCTCCACCCGCGCCCCGGCGGGCAGTTCCACCGAGCGCCGCCCGTCGCACCAGAGCACGCCGTGCGGGGTCTTGGGCTGCACCTCGACGGCCAGCACCGACTCGGGCGAGGTCACCAGCGGGCGGGCGAACAGCGCGTGCGCCGAGATCGGCACCATCAGCAGCGCCTCCACCTCCGGCCACACCACCGGCCCGCCGCCGGAGAACGCGTACGCGGTGGACCCGGTCGGCGTCGCACAGACCACGCCGTCACAGCCGAAGTTGGAGACCGGGCGGCCGTCCACCTCGGTCACCACCTCCAGCATCCGCTCCCGGGACGCCTTCTCGATCGAGGCCTCGTTCAGTGCCCAGTCCTCGTGCACCACATCGCCGTTGGTGCGGACGATGACGTCGATCGTCATCCGCTCCTCGACCTCGTAGTCGGCGTCGACCACCCGCTCGACCACCACGGCCAGGTCGTCCCGCTCGGCCTCGGCGAGGAAGCCGACCCGGCCCAGGTTGACCCCGAGCATCGGCAGCCCGTGCGAGCGCGCCAGCTCCGCCCCGCGCAGCAGCGTCCCGTCCCCGCCGGCCACCAGGATCAGCTCGCAGCCGTCCGCGGCCCCCGGCCCCTCGGCGACCTTCTCGACGCCGTCCGGCAGGTCCAGGTCGACCGCCTCGGCCTCCAGCAGTCTGATCCGGAGCCCCGCCTTCAGCAGTCCGAGCACCAGGCTCTCGACGCTGCGCAGCGCCGCCTCCCGGCCGGTGTGCGCGATCAGGAAGACCGTACGTTCTTCGTCGCTCATGCCGCTGCCCTCTCCCTAACGCCTGCCGGGTCGCCTTCGCCCCCGGTGCGACCGCCATACGGCATGACGGCCCGGACGTCCGCAGAGCACCCTACCGGGGCCCCTCCGCCACGGCCCGGTCCGCGTCCGCGGGGTCCAGCCGCGGGGCGTCCCGGCGCAGCCAGAGGAAGTACTCCACGTTGCCGGACGGCCCCGGCAGGGGGCTCGCGGTGACGGCGCGCACGCCCAGCCCGAGCTCCCACGCCTGCCCGGCCACCTGGCGCACCATCTCGGCGCGCAGCTCCGGGCTGCGCACCACCCCGCCGCTGCCCAGGCGCTCCTTGCCGATCTCGAACTGCGGCTTGACCATCAGCACCAGGTCGGCGTCCTCGGCCGCGCAGGAGGCGAGGGCCGGGAGCACCAGGCCCAGCGAGATGAACGACAGGTCGCCCACCACCAGGTCCACCCTGGTGCCGCCGATCAGCTCCGGGGTCAGCTCGCGCACATTGGTGCGGTCCATCACGGTGACCCGGTCGTCGCTCTGCAGCGACCAGGCGAGCTGCCCGTACCCGACGTCCACCGCCAGCACCCCGGCCGCCCCGGCGCGCAGCAGCACGTCGGTGAACCCGCCGGTGGACGCGCCCGCGTCCAGGGCCCGGCGGCCCTCGACCACCAGGCCCTGCGGCACGAAGGCCGCGAACGCGCCGGCGAGCTTGTGCCCGCCGCGCGAGACGTAGTCCGGGTCGTTGTCGTCCTTGGCCACCACGACGGCGGCCGAGGTCTCCACCTGGGTGGCCGGCTTGGTCGCGGTGGTGCCCCCGACGGTCACCCGGCCGGCCGCGATCAGCTCGGACGCGTGCTCGCGCGACCGGGCCAGCTTGCGGCGGACCAGCTCCGCGTCGAGTCGGCGTCGTGCCACTGCCACTGGTGCTTCAGCTCCTACGGGTCCTGCGGATCATTCCTGGTCGAGCGCGGCCAGCGTGTCGGCGAGCCGCTGGTGAACATCTTCGTACACCGCGACGTGTGCTTCGGCAGGGACCCCGTCCAGGGCCTCCAGCCGGGCCAGCCCGGCGTCCACCACGGGGTGGCCGGTGGGCAGCAGTTCGACCCCGAGCGGTTCGGCTCGGAGCGGTTCGGCCCGGGGGTCCGGCGCGGTCGGGCCGGCCGCACCGGCGGGCTCACTCGTCTCGGGCATCGGGCTTCTTCGTGCTGGTGGTCTTGCGGACGGTGGTCTTCTTGGTCGCAGTGCGCTTCGCGGGCGCCTTGGGCTGCGCGGCGGCCGGCTCGGCGCCCCGCTTGGCGGTGGCGGTCTTCTTGACGGTCGTCGTCTTCTTGGCGGCGGCCTTCTTCGCACCGGTGCTCTTCGCCGTAGCGGCCTTCCCCGACGCGGCCTTCTTCGCGGCGGGCTTCACGACCGGGGCGACCGGGGCGACCGAGGCCGGGGCAACCGGGGCCGGGGCGACCGGCGGATCGACCTCGACCGGCTCGTCCACCTCGACCCGTTCGGCGACTATCGGCTCCCCCACCGACCGGACCGCCGACCGCTCCTCCTCGTACTCCCAGCCGCGCCCGAACAGGTCGCCCGCCCTGGGCGCCGGCACCGGCTCCTCGGCCTCGTACGGCTCCTCGCCGGACTCCGCCGCCGGGGCCTCCTCCTCGACCTCGCGCAGCTTGGACTCCAGGTACGCCAGCACCACGCCGACCTTGGTGACCTGGTCGCCGACCTTCTCGAAGACCTTCTCCGCCTCGTTGCGCGCCACTCCGACCGCTAGGTCCACCCCGGCCCGCCCGGCGGTGACCGCCTCCTCCGCCAGCGTCTGCAGGGTCTTCGCCGACGGCGGGAACTGCCCGCCCAGCCGGCGCTCGACCTCGGCGACGTCGACCCCGGCCCGCTCCAGGACCGCCGCCGCCGTCACGACGACCCGCTTACCGACCTCCTCGACCACCACGGCGGCGGTCTCCACCACTCCCCGAACCGTCCTCGGCAGCATCCGGGTGCCTCCCAATCGCCTACGCGCGTCGCTCCGTCGCCCTCAGTACCGGGGCCGTATCCGGGCACCCCGATGACGACGCTACCGCCAAAACCCTCCTGAGGTACCGTGGCCCGCGTCCGCAGCACAGCGACCGGGGGGAGGGAGCCGCCACCCATGGCGAACGCCGAGGAGTGCCGGGAGGCACTGGAACAGCTCAGCCGGAACATGGCGAAGTCCACCGGCGACGTCCGCAAGGCCTCGTCCCTCGACCGCTCGCTCAGCTGCCGGATCACCGACCTCGACCTGACCTTCACCGGGCAGCTGCGCGACGGCCGGATCCAGGACGTGGTCGCCGCGCCCGGCCCGCCCGCCGGCAAGTCCGAGATCCGGCTCGCCATGAGCAGCGACGACCTGGTCGCCCTGGTCGACGGCAGACTGGCCTTCGCCTCCGCCTGGGCGAGCGGCCGGGTCCGGCTGGAGGCGGGCATCCGCGACCTGCTGCGGCTGCGCTCCCTGCTCTGAACCCGGCCCCGGCCCGCCCCGCGGCCCGGCTGTCGCGAAAGCAGTCGTGAAGGCTGTCGCGACGGTCGTCGCCGCAGTCGTCGCGACGGTCATTGCGACCGCCCTCAGAACCCCAGCTCGGCCAGTGCCTTCCGCCCGTCCACCGGCCCGCCGTCCGCGTCCAGCGCCGTCCACGCCGCCGCGCACAGCGCCCGCAGGCCGTCCCAGCGGTCCCCGGCCCCGGTCAGCCCCAGCACGCCGCCCCGGACGTCGGCGACCCAGCCGCCGCACGTGAAGCCACCGGTCCCGGCCGTCACCGCCGGGTGCGGGACCAGCAGTCCGCGAAGGTCCGCCGCCAGGTAGGTCGGCCGGTGCTCGACCGGTGCCGCCAGCAGCAGTTCGGGGGTGGTCACCCCGGTGAAGACCAGCAGGCTGTCCACCCCGCCGTTGAACGCGCCCTCGATGTCGGTGTCCAGCCGGTCCCCGACCACCAGCGGCCGCTTCGCGCCGGTGCGCAGCACCGTCTCCCGGTGCATCGGCGGCAGCGGCTTGCCCGCCACCTCCGGCTCCACCCCGGTGGCCGCCCGCACCGCCGCGACCAGCGTGCCGTTTCCCGGCGCGATACCGCGCGCCCTCGGCACCGTCAGGTCCAGGTTGGACGCCACCCACGGCAGCCCGCTCTGCACCGCGTACGAGGCCTCCGCGAGCTCCGCCCACCCCACCGAGGGGTCGAAGCCCTGGACCACCGCGGCCGGGCCGTCGGCCAGCGAGCGGACGGCGACCAGCCCCAGGTCGGCCAGCGCCTCCTCCAGCCCGAGACCGCCCACGACCAGCACCTTCGCCCCGGCCGGGACCTTCTCGGCGACCACCCGGGCGGCCGCCTGGGCCGAGTTGATCACGTCCGTCGGCTCGGCGGGCACGCCCAGCTCGGTCAGGTGCTCGGCCACCACGCGCGGCGGGCGGGAGGCGTTGTTGGTCACGTACGCGAGCCGCATCCCGGCCGTCCGGGCGGCGTCCAGCGCGTCCACCGCGTGCTCGATCGCCTGCGCGCCCGCGTAGACCACGCCGTCCAGGTCCAGCAGCGCCGTGTCGTACGCCCCGGTCAGCGGCTGTCCGCTGCCGCCGGGGGCGGTCCGTCGCGCGGGGGTGGCGGGGGTGGCCGTCTCGGTCATGGCTGCGCTACCTCATTCTCACTGCGTCGTTGCGTCGTCACGTCGGTCACGCCGGTCGCCCCGCTGCCGCACCGCACGGTGCGTCACCGGCCACCGGTCGGGTGTCCGGCCGGTCGGGTGTCCGGCCGGTCAGGCGGAGCCGTCGGCGCCGTCCGGCTCCCCGCCGACCGCTTCCGCGGTACCGGACGGGGGCGCCAGGTACCCGGGGGCCCCGGGCAGCAGCGGGCCGTACGCCCCGGCACGGGCCGCCAGCGTCGCCCGGCTCTGCCGCAGGGCCGACCGGTAGTGGTCGGTCTCCGGCCGCATCGCCACGGCCAGCGCCAGGTGCTCGACGGAGGTCTCGAAGTCGCCCAGCCGGGCCGCCGCCACACCCCACCCGAACTGAGCGTAGTCGTCCGACGGATCGGCCAGCGCCACGGCCCGGAAGTTCTCCAGCGCCGCCGCGTACGATCCCGCGTCGAACTGGGCCCGGGCCAGCGCCTCCCGGATGCTGCGCGAGTGCGGCTCGGCCGCCGCCGCCCGTACCAGCAGCTGCTCGGCGGCCGCCGGGTGCCCCTGTGCCAGCAGCTGCGCACCCCGCCGGAACCAGTCGTACACGTCCCCGGCGGGCTCCCCTGAGCGGCTCTGCGGCGGGATCCCGCCGCCCGGCGCGCCCTCGGCCGGAGCACCCCGGCCGGTGGCACCGGCCGATCCGCCCGACTCGGCCGGGCCGCCGCCGTCCACCCGTTCCTGCCCGTCGTCCATGCCGTACCTCGCCCTCGGTCCCTCACCCGCACCACAGGTCGGCACGGGTATTCGGATCTCTCAACAACGCGTACCCGGTTACGATGCCCAGAATGAGCACACCCAGTGCAGAAGACGGAGTCGAGACTCCCGAGGGCGGCCCCGGCGATCCCGGGCACGTCGCCACCGCCGGCCTGTCCCTGTCCCCCTTCCGCGGCCTGCGCTACGTCCCCGACCGGGTCGGCGCCCTGGCCGCGGTGATGTCCCCGCCGTACGACGTCGTCGACCCGGGCCGCCGGCTCGACCTGGAGACCGCCGACCCGCACAACGTGGTCCGGCTGATCCTGCCCCGGCCCGAGCCCGAGGACGCGGGTGACCGCCCCGACCGGGACACCCGGTACCGGCACGCCGCCCGTCTGCTGGCCGCCTGGCAGCGCGAGGGGATCCTCGCCGCCGACCCGGATCCCGCGATCTACGTGTACGAGCAGCGGGTGCCCGCCACCGCCGACTCCCCCGAGCTGCTCCAGCGCGGCCTGATCGGCGCCCTCGCGGTGAGCGGCCGCGAGAGCGGCGTCGTGCTCCCGCACGAGGACGTGATGCCCCGACCGGTCGCCGACCGGGTCGGCCTGATGCGCACCACCCGGGCCAACCTCGAACCGCTGCTGCTCACCTACCGGGGCAAGGGCGGCGCCTCCGGCGTGATCGAGCGGACGGTCGAGGCCGAGCCGCTGCTCTCCACCGCCACCAGCGACGGCACCCACCACCGCCTGTGGGCCGTCACCGACCCGGGCGACCTCGCCGAGATCGGCCGCGACCTGGCCACCTGCCGGGCGCTGATCGCCGACGGCCACCACCGCTGGGAGATGTACCTGCGGCTGCAGCGCGAGCACCGCCACCTGCCGCGCAGCCCGTGGGACCGCGGGATAGTGCTCCTGGTGGACACCGCCCGCTACCCGCTGCGGGTCCGCGCCATCCACCGCGTGCTCTACCGGCTGCCGGTGGCCGAGGCGCTGGAGCGGCTCGGCGACCAGTGGAAGGTCAAGGAGGTCCCCGGCCCGCTGCCCACCGCGCTCCAGGCCCTCGCCGAGCAGAAGCGGCACGGCGGCAACGGCTTCGTCCTGACCGGCGGAGACGGCGTCTACTGGCTGCTCGGCGAGCCGGACGAGGCCCTGCTGGACGCCACGGTGCCGCACGACCGGCCGGAGGAGTGGCGCCGCCTGGACGCCACCGTCCTGCACGCCACCCTGCTCGACCACACCTGGCACGTCCCCGACGGCCCGGACGACATCGGCTACCTGCACACCGCCGTGGCCGCCGAGCGTGAGGCCGCCCGTACCGGCGGCACCGCCGTCCTGCTGCACCCGGTCCGCGAGAGCGTGGTGCGGCGCCTGGCCGAACAGGGCGTCACCATGCCGCGCAAGTCGACCTCCTTCGGGCCGAAGCCGGCCACCGGGCTGGTCCTGCGCAACCTCGCGCTGGGCTGACAGCAGCCGGCCCGGCCGGGACCGCACCGTCAGCCGCCACCGCGCGGCCGGCCCGAACGCCGTGAGGCCCTGCCGTTCCCGGTTGATCCGGGGGAACGGCAGGGCCTCACGGCGTTGCGGTCGCTCAGCTCTTGGCGTCGGCGTCCTTGGCCTCGGCGGCCTCGGCGGCCTGGGCCTTGGCGGACGCGGCCTCGGCGTCCTGGGCACGCTCGGGAACCACGCCGTCGAAGTCCTCGTCGATCTCGAGGTCGTCCTCGTCGTAGAACTCCTCGACGCTCTCCTCGTCCTCGAAGATCACGCGGTCGTCGGCGACGTCGCCGGAACGCTTCTTCGCCGGCGCGTCGGCCTGCTCGGCGTCGTCCTCGACGAGCTCCGGGTCGAGCGCGTCGGTGAACTCCACGCCGTCGATCTCGGCGAGCCGCTCCGAGGCGTTGGTGCTGCCGTCGGTGTCCGCCTCGGCCGCCTTCGCGAACCAGTCACGGGCCTCGTCGCCACGGCCGGCCGCGATCAGCGCCTCGGCGTAGGCGTAGCGCAGACGCGCGGTCCACGCGTGCACGGCGCTGGAGGCCAGCTCCGGGCTCTGCAGGGTGACCACGGCGGCCTCGAACTGCTCCATGTCGCTGCGGGCACCCGCCGCGACCAGGCGCATCTCGACCTGGCCGGCCTTGTCCAGCTGCTTCACCTCGGGCTCACCGGCCATCGCCAGCGCCCGCTCCGGACGGCCCAGACCGCGCTCGCAGTCGGCCATCACCGGCCACAGGTCCGCCCGGCCGGTCATCCGACGGGCGGCGCGGAACTCGGTCAGCGCCTCGGAGTAACGCTGCGTCATGTACGAGGCGAAACCGGCCGCCTCACGGACGGCGGGGACGCGGGAGGCCAGACGGAGCGCGACGCGCGAGTACTGGTAGGCCTCCTCCGGCTCGCCGTCGAGCAGACGGGCCACCATCACCAGGTTGCGGGCGACATCGTCCGCGAGCGTCTTGGGAAGGCTCTTGAGCTCCTGGCGCACGTCGCCGTCCAGCTCGAAGCCGGTGACGTCCTCCGGGATCGGCAGACGCTTGACGGGCTCGTAGTTGCCCCGGCGGTCGTCGTAGTCCCGACCGCCCCGGTCGTCACGGCGGTCGTCGCCGCCGCGCCCGAAGCCGCCGCCCTGGCGGTCGTCACGGCGGAAGCCGCCACGGTCGCCACCGCGGTCATCGCGACGGAAGCCGCCACGGTCACCGCCGCGGTCGCCACCGCGGTCACGGTTGAAGCCGCCACCGGAGGGGCGGTCGTCACGGCGGAAGCCGCCGCGGTCGCCGCCACGGTCGTCGCGGTTGAAACCGCCACCCTGCGGGCGATCGTCACGACGCGGACGGTCGTCACGGTCGCGGTTGAAACCGCTCGGACGGTCATCGCGGCGGAAGCCACCACCGGACGGACGGTCGTCACGGCGGAAGCCGCCACGGTCGCCGCCACGGTCGTCGCGGTTGAAACCGCCACCCTGCGGGCGATCGTCACGACGCGGACGGTCATCACGGTCACGGTTGAAACCGCCACCGGACGGGCGGTCATCGCGACGGAAGCCGCCACGGTCGCCGCCACGGTCATCGCGGTCACGGTTGAAGCCACCACCGGAGGGGCGGTCGTCGCGGCGGAAGCCACCGCCCTGCGGACGGTCGTCACGGCGGAAGCCGCCACGGTCGTCACGGTCGCGGTTGAAACCGCCACCCTGCGGACGGTCGCCGCCACGGAAACCGCCACGGTCGCCACCGCGGTCATCGCGGTCACGGTTGAAACCGCCACCGGAGGGGCGGTCGTCGCGGCGGAAGCCACCGCCCTGCGGACGGTCGTCACGGCGGAAGCCGCCGCGGTCGCCGCCACGGTCGTCGCGGTTGAAGCCGCCACCCTGCGGGCGGTCGTCACGACGCGGACGGTCGTCACGGTCACGGTTGAAACCGCTCGGACGGTCGTCACGACGGAAACCGCCGCCACCCGACGGGCGGTCGTCACGGCGGAAGCCGCCGCCCTGCGGACGGTCGCCGCCACGGAAACCGCCACGGTCGTCACGGTCACGGTTGAAACCGCCACCGGAGGGGCGGTCGTCACGGCGGAAGCCACCGCCCTGCGGACGGTCGTCACGACGGAAGCCGCCACGGTCGCCACCGCGGTCGTCGCGGTCACGGTTGAAACCGCCACCGGAGGGACGGTCGCCACCACGGAAGCCGCCACCGGAGGGGCGGTCATCGCGGCGGAAGCCACCACCCGACGGACGGTCGTCACGACGGAAGCCACCGCGGTCGCCGCCACGGTCATCGCGGTTGAAGCCGCCACCCTGCGGACGGTCGCCACCACGCGGACGGTCGTCGCGGTCATCGCGACGGTACCCACCCGGGCGGTCGTCACGGCGGTTGCCGCCGCCGGCGGGACGGTCGTCGCGGCGGGCGCCGCCACGGTCGTTCGACCAGCCCCCGCGGGACCGGGGCTCGTAGCCTCGGCCGTCGTCCGATCGACGCTCGGGACGGTCCTGGGGCTCGTTCGACATCGTGGTGACTCCTTCTGCTGCTTCAGCTTCACCGCGGGCCGTGCGAGCATCTCCGCTGCCGTCACGCGGTTTCGGCGCCGGCCTCCTGGCCCGCGCACCTTCTCCATTGTCCGGCATGCCGGGATCCTCCGCGTCTGGGCGGAAGTCCCGGTCTGTCGGACTTCTTCACGTTCGCAAAACACAAAAAGGCCGCGGCCCCAGCGAATCGCTGGGGCCGCGGCCCGGCACATAT
>NZ_JBHTRF010000104.1:0-25422 GCF_042796115.1 Kitasatospora sp. NPDC056446
GCTGGTGCCGTGCGGCTGGCACGGGGGCGCGCCGGCCGGCGACCCGGCCGGCGCACCGACGGTGCTGCTCGCCGACCTGCACTCGCTGGAGGTCGCCGACGAGGTGCAGCGCGAACTGCTCTGCAACCTGCTGCGTGAGCACTCCCCCACCCTGATCGCCCTGACCGGGCGGCAGCTGTACGGCGCCGAGGGCGTGCCCAGCGGGGGTTCGGCCCGGCTGTCCCGGGCCACCGACCAGGTCACCACCCGGTACGTCGCCTCCTTCGCCCCGCAGCACCTCGACCGGGTCCGCACCGCCCTGCGGCAGGAGGAGCGGCTGGCCCGGCTGGAGGCGATGGACGTCAACCCGCTCGGCGAGGCCGAGTTCGACGCGGCGGGGGACGTCACCCTGCGGCTGGTCGACGGGCAGGTGTCGGTCTCCTCGGCCATGGCGCACGCGCTGCTCGTCCAGGCTCTGGCGGTGCGGGCCCGGGAGCTGGCCCGCACCGGCCGCCGGGTCGGGGCCGTGCCGCAGCCCCTGGTGGAGCGCAACCGGGCCCGGGCCGTGGCGCACGGGCTGGCCGCCGGGTTCGAGGCCGAGCAGCAGACCGCCCGGCGGACCGGCCGGGCGACCGGGCCGGCGGCGGACCGGCGGCCCCGGACCGGCCAGGGCCAGGGCCAAGGCCAGGGCCAGGGCCAGGACGGGCGCCCGCGCACCGTCCGCGCCACCCGCGCCGCCGCCGCACTGCTGCGCGAACTGCTCCCGTGCTTCCGCCAGTTGGACGCCACCGCGGACGAACTCGGCCAGCTGTTCAGCGGCCTGGAACTCTCCGCCGGCCGCACCGGCGGCACCACCGGCGGCTACGTCCGCAACGAGAACGACCTGCTCGCCCGGTGGCACCAGTACGATCCGCGGCTGCTCGGACCCGAGCGGCTGGCCGACGGCCTGGCCCGGCCCGACTGGCTCACCCACGACCACATCGGCACCGCCAACTCCGCCCTGGCAGCCGGGAGTTCCGCGACCGCCCGGATCTGGCTGGCCGAGCAGCTGACCGTCCCCACCCCGGCGAAGGCCGCCCCCGCGGACACCCGGGCCCGGCCCACGACGGCCCCGCACACCCGCACCGCGTCCACCCGTACCCCGCCCCCGAACGGCGACCGCCGCCCACCCGCCCGGCGCTCGCCCGCCGAGGAACGGTTCCTGAACGACTTGGCCCGCCCCGGCGTGGACGCCGCACAGGCCCGGGCGGCCCTGCGCGCCTACTGCCGCTCGGGCGGAGCCGCCCTCGACCTGACCCGCGCCCTGCACGGCCGCGACCGGGAGCAGGGCAAGGCCCTGCGCCGGCTGCTGCGCCCCGAACCCGCCCTGCGCGTCCGGCTCGACGCCCCACCGGACGGCTGGGACGACCAGCGGCTCGCGAAGGCCGTCCGCGGCGCCACCGAGCAGGGCAGCGCCCTGCTGCACTGGGACGTCCCGGCCGCCGACCGGCCGCTGGTACGGGCCCGGCTGCGCGAACTGGGCCCCGCCCCGCACGGCCTGCGGACCGTGCTGCTCACCGATGTCGCCTACACCGCGAAGGCCGACGAGCGCCGGGGCACCGTGGAGGTCCTGCTGGTCGCCCCCGCCGAGGAGTCCGCCCGATGACGACCCCGCCCGCCGCCCGGCCGGTCCCCGTCCTGCTCGACCTGCGCGGCTACCTCGACGTGCCCGGCACCGCCGAGGGCCTGGTCGCCCTGTGGGCCCGGGTCGAGCCGACCGTGCTGACCCTCGACCCCCGGCAGGGCGCCCGCGTCGTCCTCGACTTCGGCGCCGCGGGCCGCGCCGGCGTCTGGTTCCTCGACCCGCTCGCGGCACCGCGCCCGCTCACCGCCGCCACGCCGTTCGAGGTCCGGGGCGTTCTCGAACCGGCGCAGGTCCGGTACGCCTGCGACACCTGCCGCGCCGCCGGCACCGAGACCTACGCGCCGTTCAGCTGCCCCGGCTGCGGGGACGGCACCCGGCCCGGGCGGGTCTGCGACGCCCACGTCCTGCTCCTCGACGGCAGCCTGCGCGCCTCCTGCGCCCGGCACGCCCCGCAGTGCCGCTGCGGGCAACCGGCCCGGGCGTGGTGCGGCGGCCCGCGCTGCCGCGCCACCCGCGCCTGGTGCGCCGACCACCTGGTCCGCCACCCGAACGACCCGGCCTTCGTCTACTGCCGGGACTGCTACGGCGAACGCTTCCCCAGCTGCGAGCAGAGCGGCTGCCCGGCCACCGCGCTCGTCCGCTGCGAGCACCGGACGCTGGAGCAACTCGCCACCGGCGACGCCTGCGGCAGCCGGATGTGCGCCGAGCACACCACGCGCTGGCAGATCTACGGCCCGTACAGCCGGGGCCTGGCACTGTGCCGGCTGCACCACCGGGGGCTGCGCTCGGCGACGCCCGAGGCGCTGGTCGACCTGGTCCTCGCCGGGACGGCCCTGCGCGCCCGGCACCGCGCCTCCCCCGGGTCGGACGGCCCCCGGCGGCAGGCGTTCCTGCCCCGGCTCTCCGTCGTCCGGCACATCTTCATCAACACCCGGGGAACCGTCCTCGACATGGGGGCGCTGGACGCGCTGTTCACCGGCCTGGAACGCCGGATCCCGCGCGACGGCCGGTCCGGCGGCACCCGGCTCACCGAGGCGGCACTGCAACTGCTGCGCCGGCACGAGCCCTCGCGCCGCGAGGACGTCCGACGGTTCGTCGCCGACCAGGGCGAGGGCCGGGCCCACTTCGACCGGCTGCTGGAACTCCTGCGCTCCACCGGCAAATCCGAACTGGCGGCGGCCGTCGTCTTCTCCGACTACCGCAGCCGCAGCCGGATCCTCTACGTCAAGGTGCCGCCCGACCTGCGCGGCCGCTTCTACGGCACCAAGCGCTCGCACGTCAACGAGCTCAAGCAGCGGCTCGGCATCGACATCCAACTGGAGCGGGAATGACTCTCCTCGGCCGCGGCGGCACCACCTTCGGCGCGCGGGACACCCGGCTGGTCAGCGCCGCCGGCCCCGGCCTGGTCGACGGCAACCGGCTGGCCGTCCCGGCCGAGCGGCTGACCGCCGAGGCCCCGGGCCGGCTGCTCGCCGGAGCCGGTGCCCGGCCGGTCGCCGTCCGGCTCGTCCCGGTGCCAGGACTGCCCGCCGACGTCGTGGTGGCCCCCGAGGCGCTGGCCGAGGAGCACCGGCTCGCCACCGCCGACTGGCACCTCGCCCCGGCCCCGGCGACCGCGCCCGCCGCCCTCGAACTGGAGTCGCCGGAGGCGCTGTCCCTCGACGCCGCCGTCCTCGCCGTGCAGCGCTCACCGCTGCTCGGCGGCCACGTGTTCCAGTACGACGCGGACTCCGGCCAGGACACCTGGATCGACGTGGACGGCCTGCCCTACCGGGTCCGCTCGGCCACCGGCCCGGAGGGGCAGCCGGTCGACGGCCTGCTCGCCGTCGGCCCGGCCACCCGGCTCAGCGTCTTCGCCCCCAGCGGGCGCAGCGGGGTGGACGTCGTCGTCCTCGCCGACTGCAGCGGCTCGATGGGCGTCAACGACATCCCGGACCGGCGCGAGTCCGCGCACCGGTTCGGCTCCCGGTGGAACGCCCCCACCACCATCACCCGGATGGACGCGCTGAAGCGGGCCCTGCGCGCCATGATCGACGCCCGCGCCGGGGTGGACGGCCTGGTCACCCGCTTCGCCCTGGTGCGCTTCGACCTGGCCGCTCACACGCTCTTCCCGGACCGCGACGGCATGGCCGAGGCGACCACCGGCCCCGGCGACCGCACCCTGGAGCAACTGCGCGGCGCCGTCACCCTGTTGAAGCACGACAACCAGGCGACGGACATCGGCCGCGCCCTGCACAAGGCCGCCGAGCTGCTGCACCGGCACGGCGTCCCCGGCAACGAGCGGCTGATCGTGCTGGTGAGCGACGGCGCCCACTGGGCCCCGCTCAGCGAGGAGCGCAGCGGCGAGTCGGTGGCCGGCACCGAGGACCCGGTCTCGCTGATGGAGGACCTGCACGCCGGCCTCGGCATCCGCCTGCACGCCGTCGGCATCAGCGACCCGGACCTGTTCGGCCGCTGGTGGGAGCAGCTGCGCCGGCAGGACCCCACCCTGCGCGAGCCCCCGGAGAACCTCGTCCCCAACCACGAACTGCTGGGCCGGCTGGTCGAGGTGGCCGGCGGCGACCGGCACCGGATCGGCGGCATGGACGTCCTGGAGGAGTACTTCCACGAGCTGGGCAGCGGCATCGTGCGGGTGGCGGGCCGCCCCGCGACCGGCCACCTCCCGCCGTTCCAGCTCGATCCGGCCGCACTCGCCGCCGCCCCGGCGCAGGACCGCGCGGTCGGCGCGGAGCAGCGCCGCCACTGGGAGCGCGAGGTCGAGGAACTGCTGCGGATGTACGCCGAGGTCTGCTCGGCCTCCTCCACCCGGCTCGGCTACCCGCTGTTCCGCACCTCGGTCGCCGACATCCCCCGGCTGCACCTGCTGGCCACCGGCCACGCCGAGTTCACGGCCTGGCTGGCCGTCGCCTACAAGGTCTTCGACGAGCGGCTGCACGAGCAGCTGCGCAGCCGCAAGCGCGACCCGGGCGACCTCGACCTGCCCGAACTGGCCGACGCCTTCTGGGGCGTACGGCTCGGCGAGGTGCACGGACTGCGGAACTACTTCCTGCACGACCCGGAGGCCCGACGGCGCACCCCGGAGCAGAACCGCGAGATCGGCGAGGTGATCCTCAAGCACACCGGGAAGTACGCGGTGGCCGAGGACGACGCGGAGGGCTGGCACCGGCTCCAACTCGGGCTGCTGGGCAACCTGGCGGGCGTGCTGGCGGACGCCTACCGGATCCTGGTCACCGCCCCGCCGGCCCCGGCCGCACCGCAGGCACCGGCAGAAGCGCAGGCACCGCCCGCGGCCCCGGTGGTCAGAGTGGTCCAGCTCTCCGACTGAACCGACCGGCCCGCCCGCCGGATCGGGGATGATCAGGGTGTGCTGGTCCACATCGAGAAGACACCGCAGACCCCCGGGCGCCCGATGACCGTCCGGGTCGACTCGGCGATCGGCAGCGCCGTGGTGACGTGGTGCGGCGATCCGCGGGAGGCGGACGGCCCGCGGTACGTGGAGTGGACGGTCGACGAGTCCGTCCGCTGGGGCCGCAACACCCGGCCCGCCGCGCTTCCCGCGCCCGGGATCCGCCAGGAGGCCGCGCTGGTCGTCCTGCGCGGGCGGCTGAGCCTCACCGAGGACGGCGCGGCCGTCCTCGAACTGGGCGACACGCACGTGCTGTTCGACCTCGACGGTCCCGCCCCCGGCGGCATCGACGGCACCTGGGTGGAGGTCCGCGTCGAGCCCGACCGGGTGTCCCTGTACCCGTACGAGCTCTGACCCGCTCCGCGACCTGCGGTCCGCCCCGGCGGGCCGGGCGGAAAACCGGTGGCCGGGGGCATGATCCCCGTGTTAGCAATGTGACATGCTACATGGCACTCACATCACCCTCCGGGCCCGGCACGACGCCGACATCCCCGTCCTCCAGACCGAACTCCACGACGACGTGGCGACCCGCTCGCGGGCCGACTCCCGGCCCTGGCGGCCCCTTCCGCCGGGATCCCCGCAGTCGCCCTACCTGGTCGGCGCGCCGTCCGACGAGGCCGCCTGCTTCTCCGTGGTCGAGACGGCCACCGGGGAGCTGGCCGGGGAGGCCCTGGTCTGGGGCATCGACACCCACAACCGCAGCGCCCACCTGGGCGTCGCCCTGCTGCCGGGCCACCGCGGCCGCAGGCTCGCGCCGGACGTCCTGCGGGTGCTCTGCCGGTACGCCTTCCCGGTGCTCGGCCTGCACCGGCTGCAACTGGAGACGGCGGCGGACAACGTGCCGATGCTGCGGGCCGCCGCCCGGGCCGGCTTCACCGTCGAGGGGCGGCTGCGCCACGCCTCCTGGGCGTGCGGGGAGTTCGTGGACCAGACCGTCCTCGGGCTGCTGGCCGAGGAGTGGCGGGACGAACAGGCCGGCGCGACCCCGGACGATGGCCAGGCCGCCGTCTGAGCGCACCCTGACGCGGGTTCACTCACGGAAGGCCCCGACCGCCCCGGGCCCGTCGCGTACGTCGCGTACGTCGCGTACGTCGCGTACGTCGCGTACGGGCCCGGCGCGGCGGGCACTCAGGCGAGCGGGCGGCAGAGCAGGGCGTCCGGGACGCCGTAGTGGAGCCACCGCCAGGTGTAGGCGACCCCGGCGAGGTACTCGCCGTCGCCGCACTGGCCCTTGTAGTGGCCCGGCGCCCAGTCGCTCGCGCCGGAGCCGCCGGTGGCGGGCCGGTTGTCGCCGTGGTCGAACCAGACGTCGCGGCCGGTGAGGGGCAGCGGCGCCGCGGTGGGCGCGCACAGCAGGGCGGACATGGCGTCGCCGTGCACGCTGTACCCGACGGCGAAGGTCCGGTCGGGGCACTGGAGCTTGTTGTAGCCGGGTGCCCAGTCCCCGCCGGTGACGTAGCGCTCGTCGGTGACCGCCGTCCAGTCGCCGCTTGCGGTAGCGGGCGCGCCGGCGTCGGTGCACAGGCCCCGGCTGTCGCCGCGGCCGAGGCCGGTGAGGCGCTGCCCGTCCGGGCAGTTGCCCTTGCGGTTGCCGCCGCTCCAGTCCGGGAGGGCGAGCATCCGCCGGGACACGTTCTGGTCGCCGTGGTCGAGGTCCAGCATGTTCCAGTGGTCCACCCGGGCGACCTGGCCGGTCAGTGACGGGGCGTCGACCAGCTTGTGCCAGTCGGCGGCCCGCCAGTCGCCGGGGTCGGTCAGGCCGGTCCGCTTCCCGGCGGTGTCGTAGGAGAGCAGCGCCCAGCTGTCCAGCGGCGTGCCGCCCGGGTCCGCCCAGCCGACGAGCGGCCAGACGGCGAAGTCGGTGTCGTTCCTCGCGAGCAGGTCGGTGAAGGTGTGCAGCCAGGCCTGCTCCTTGGCGTCGGTGGAGCCGCGTCCGCCGGCGCCGAACTCGCTGATCCACACCGGGGCGGTGAAGTGCCGGCCCGCCTGGGTGACGAACAGCGCCTGGTCGTCGACGACCCGGGCGAACTGCTCGGGGGTGAAGTCCTCGTAGCGGGGGTCGTTCGTCGCTCCGGGGCCGCTGCCGGCGCCGGTGTTGGCTGGGCCGGTGTAGGCGTAGAAGTGCGCGGAGTACACCAGTTTCCCGGAGTCGACCAGGGTGTGGGAGAGGGTGCGCACGGGCGTCAGCATCGGGCGGCCGTGGCTGAACGGCGCGGCGGGGATGCCGTACCAGTTGATGCCCTCCATGACGACGAGCAGGTCCGGGTCGGCTTGCAGGATCCGGTTTCCGGCCTCCTCGAAGGCGGCGTACTCGTCGTGGGCGTCGCCCAGGCCCCAGTTGGGGTCGTCCCAGGTGTCGCGGCGGACCTCGTTGCGCAGGTCGGCGCCCACCACCCGCTTGTTCGCCTTGTAGCGGTTCGCCATGAACACCCAGTCGTCCTCCCACTGCGCGGTCGACTGGCCGCTGTTCCAGCGCTCGTTGCCGTCCAGGCCGCAGCAGAACCGGTAGCTCGTGGTGTGGTTGTTGAGGATGACGGCGAACCCGTCGGCGGTGAGCGCCTCGACCACGGCGTCGAACACCTGGAGCGGGGTCCGGCCGCGCAGTCCCGGGTTGGCCGTGACGGCGGAGTCCGGGACCGGGGCGGTGTCGCGGACCATCGCGTCGGCGAACGGCAGCCGGATGCTGTTGAGTCCCAGTCCGTGGAAGTCGGCCAGGAGTTGTGCCATCGGCACCCGGTCCAGGCCGAGCGGGATGTTGTGCGACACCTGCCCGGCCTGGTTGTTCGCGGGGTCGTCGGCGTTCCCGCTGCCTTCCCAGGTGCCTTGGGCTCCGGCCCAGTTGGCGGCTTTCAGTTTGAAGCGGTCGCCGTGGGCGTCCACCAGGTAGCGGCCGCGGGTGCTGAGCGGGCCGGTCCAGTCGGCCGGCACCGGTGCGGCGGTGCGGTGTTCGGGCCCGGCGGTGGTGCCGGCGGGGGCCGCGATGCCGGAGCCCGCCGTCACGGCGGCGAGGGCGGGCAGACAGGCGGCCAGGGCGAGCAGGCGGGTTCCGAGTCTCTTCATGGTCATCCCCGGGTGTGGTGAGGGTGGCGCGGAGGGCGGGCCGGTGCCCTCGGCGGGGACCGACCATACTCGGACCGGTTACCGCCGGGTAGCCCGCGTACGGCGGGCCACCCGGGGTCCGGGCCGCTACCTCAGGACGCCGTGCACGGCCTCCGGGTCGGTCGGCGAGAGGCGGGCGGCGGGCACGGCGGCCGTGCCGGCCGCACCCGCGGCGGGGGCGGCCAGGGCGGCGGCCGGCGGCGGCGTCACGAACACCGGGGCCGGGTCGGCCCCGGGGGCGCAGGTCTTGGCGATCCGGCCCTTGCCGTCGGGCAGGCTGCCGTCGCGCAGGTAGGCGGTGAAGGTGTCGTCCAGGCAGGGGTTGTCGTGGAAGAGGATCTCGTGGAAGCTGCCGCCGGTCTGGACGACGAGCTTGGAGCCGGGCAGCGCGTCGTGCATGGCCAGGCCGCCCTCGTACGGGGTGGCGGCGTCCTCGGTGGCCTGGAAGAGCAGGACCGGGGGCAGCCCCTTGCCGGTGATCTTCAGCCGGCCCGCCGGGTTGCCCTGCTGGGGCCAGAACATGCAGGCGGCGTTGTACCACATGTTGTTATAGGTGTAGAAGGGCGCGGTGGCGTTCACCTTCGCCTGGTCCTTCTTCCAGACCTCCCAGTCGCGCGGCCACGCGTTCTCGGTGCACTGCGCCGCGTTGTAGGCCGGGAAGGCGCCGTCGTCCGCCCCCGGGGCCGCGTACCTGTTGTACGCGATGTTCAGCGGCCGGGTGTCGTGCTGGGTGAGGTAGGCGGAGAGCACGGTCGCCATCCGGGGCCAGCGCAGGAAGTTGTACCCGCCGCCATAGAAGGTGTCCTCGAACTCGGCCGGGCCGATCCGGCCCGGGGCGGGGGCGGCGTCCACCGGGTCCTTGCGCAGGGCGTCCTCGACCTGGCCGTAGGCCTTCTCGACGGCGGCGGCGTCGGTGCCCAGGTGGTAGACGGAGTCGGCCTTGGCGGCCCAGGCCGCGAAGGCGTCGAAGCGGCGCTGGTGCTCCTTGTCCTGGAGGATGTTGTGGTCGTACCAGCTGATGGTCGGTCCGACGATGCTGTCCAGCACCATCCGGCGCACGTGCGAGGGGAACAGCTGGCCGTAGGTGGAGCCCAGCGAGGTACCCCAGGAGCCGCCGTAGAAATTGATCTTCGGGACGCCGAGCGCGCGGCGGATGCTGTCCATGTCCCGCGCGTTGTCGACCGTGGTCATGTGCGGCAGCAGCCAGGACCAGTCGGCCGCGCAGTCCGCGGCGTAGCCGGCGGCCTTCTTCAGCCAGGCCTTCGACGTGCCCTGGCTCACCTGGTAGTCGGGGCGCTCGGCGTCGAAGTAGTGGGCGTCGCAGACCACATGGGGGTCGCTGCCGTTGGTGCCGCGCGGGTCGAAACCGATCCAGTCGTAGGTCGAGGCGACGTCCGCCGGAAGCTTCCCGGAGATGTAGGCGGGCATCCAGAGCCCGGAGTCGCCGGGGCCGCCGGGGTTGAGCAGGATCGGGCCCTGCTGCTTGTCCTTGGGCGCGGTGGCGGGCAGCCGGTTCAGCTTGATGCGGATCTTCCGCCCGCGCGGGTCGGTGTAGTCCACCGGGACGTCGAGCATCGCGCACTGCAGCGCGGGGGTGGCGGTGTCGCCGCAGGAGGTCCAGGCGAGCTTCCCCTGGCCGGTGTCGGCCAGGTCGGTGGCGTCGGGTCCGGCGGCGGAGGCGGAGGTCCCGCCGAGGGCGGCGACGGCCGTGACGGCCGCGAGCAGGGAGACGGCTTTTCTCATGGGGAGCATGATGTGACATGTGCAATGGCACTTCCAGGGAACCGACCGGAATTTGCCAAGCTTTGACCATTCAGAATCTGACAGATCATCAGACTTCTCCGCTCTTACGGAGGTTGTCCGTGCGAGTGATCGCCATCCGTGGCTAGCATCTGAAATGCATTCTGTTCGAGCGCTAATCGCCTGGGAGGGGCGGCGCCGGACGGCCCCCGACAGGAGAGTCCATTCACGTGTCCCACAAGCACGTCCACCCCGTCAGCGACCGCCCCACCGCGGCCGACCTCGCCCTGCCACCGGCACTGCCCTACCCCGACGGCTGGTCCGCCCTCGCCTTCTCCGCCGAGCTCCGGCCCGGCACCGTCCTGACCCGCCAACTCGCGGGCGAGGACGTGGTGCTGTACCGGCTGCGCAACGGCCGGCTGCGCGCGATCCGCCCGCACTGCCCGCACCTGGGCGCCCACCTCGGCCTGGCGAAGGTCGAGGGCGACGACCTGGTCTGCCCCTTCCACCTCTTCGCCTACGACGCCGACGGCAGCTGCGTGCGCACCGGCTACGGCACCCCGCCGCCGAAGGCCTCCCTGGCGCAACTGCCGGTCCGCGAGGTGAACGAGGCGGTCTTCGTCTGGCGCCACCACGACGGCCGCGAGCCGGACTGGGAGATCCCGTCCTGGCACCGGCTCGGGGACGGGCGCCAGCCGCTGCGGCACGCCTCCTTCGAGATGCCCGGCTACGCCCAGGACGTCATGGAGAACTCCTTCGACCTGGGCCACTTCGTCACCCTGCACGGCTGGCCGCAGGGCGAGTTGGCGGCACCGGTGTCGTTCGACGGCACCGGCTTCCACATCTCGATGCGGGTCCAGGAGACCTTCCCGCTGCTCGGGCTGCGGCAGGTCGACGTCGAGGTCGACGGGTACGGCCTCGCCGCCCTGCACACCGACGTCCGCACGCCCTCGCTCGGCCTGGAGATCTGCTCGCTGGTGATGGCCACCCAGGTCGCCCCCGGCCGGATGCAGCTGCGGCAGGCGAGCCGCTTCCTCATGCGGGAGCCCGCCGGACTGCCGCCGGCCGTCGCCCGCACGGTCAGCCGGGCGGTGACCGCGCTGCTGGCCCGCCCGATGTTCAAGCGCAACATCGAGTTCACCGCGGCCGACTTCCCGATCTGGTCCACCAAGAAGTACCTGTCGCCGCCCCGGCTCGCCCAGGGCGACGGCCCGATCGGCGCGATGCGGCACTGGGCCCGGCAGTTCTACCCGCCGGACCGGCAGGCGCACCTCCCCGCCGCCGCCACCGCCCCGGGCACCGCCGCCACCGCGACCGCCGCCGCCCCGGGCACCGCCCCGGACGGCAGGCCCGCCGAGGCCCGCACCGACGTCGCCGCCAACGCCTCCGGCGGGCCCGCGCGCGGCTGACCGGCTCCGCGCCGACCACCGGCCCGCGCCGCTCCCCGGGCCACCGCGCCCGCCCCCTCCCCCGCCGTCCGGAACCGGAACCGGACCTCCGGGCGGTACCGTCTGGCTGGGGGACGGGGCGGGCGCGGCGAGGGGGGAGTCGGCGTGGAGGCGCTGGAGGACGGCGATCCGCGGCAGGTGGGCGAGTACCGCCTGCTGCGAAGGCTGGGTGCGGGCGGGATGGGCCGGGTGTACCTCGGCCGGACGGCGGGCGGGCGCACCGTCGCCGTCAAGCTGGTGCACGACCAGTACGCGGGGGACCCGGAGTTCCGGGTGCGGTTCCGCAACGAGGTGGCCGCCGCCCGGCAGGTCGGCGGGCGGTGGACGGCCCCGGTGCTGGACGCGGACACCGAGGGCGCCCGGCCGTGGGTGGCCACCGGCTACGTCGCCGGCCCCTCGCTGGGCTCCGCCGTACGGGACTTCGGCCCGCTGCCCGGCCCGGCCGTCCGCTCGCTCGGGGTCGGGCTCGCGGAGGCCCTGCAAGCCGTGCACGCCCGGGGGTTGGTGCACCGGGACGTCAAACCGTCGAACGTGCTGCTGGCCCTGGACGGCCCGCGCCTGATCGACTTCGGGATCACCCGGGCCCTGGACGCGGCGACCGCGCTCACCCGCTCAGGCTTCGTGGTCGGCTCCCCCGGCTACCTCTCCCCCGAGCAGGCCGAGGGCCGGGGCGCCGGGCCCGCCTCGGACGTCTTCTCGCTGGGCGCGGTGCTCGCCCACGCGGCCACCGGCACCGCGCCGTTCGGCGCGGGGGTGAGCGCGGCCGTGATGCTCTACCGGGTGCTCCACGAGGAGCCCGAACTCCGCATCGGGGACCCAGGGTTGCACGCCCTCGTGGCGGACTGCCTGGCCAAGGACCCGGCCCGGCGGCCCACTCCGGAGCAGCTGCGCGAACGGCTGACCGCACAGGACCGGGCGGCGGGTGAGCGGCTGGAGCGGCGGGACTGGCTGCCGCCCGCGATCGCCGCCGCGCTGGCCGCGCTGGCGGTGGAACTGCTGGACCTGGACGCCGAGTCGCCCGCGCCGCCACCGCCCGCGCCGCTGGGCCGGTTCGGCCCTCCGGCGCCGTGGACCGCCGCCCCGCCGCCGCCCGCCGCGGCCACCACCGTCCCCGCGCCGTCCCCGTCTCCGTCCCCCCGCCCGTATCCGTCCCCGTCTCCGTCCCCGCGCCCGTTCCCGACCCCGGCGGGCCCGGCGCCCGTGGGCCCGGCGCGGCCCGGCGGCCGCAGCGGGCGCGGCGCCCTGGTCGGGTCGGCCGCCGTCGTGCTGGCCGCGGCGGTGGCCGGCACGGCGGTGTTCCTGGCCACCCGGGACACCGGGGACGACGGCGCCGGTACCGGAAGGCCCGGGGCCGGAACGCCGCCGCCGGCCGTCGCCACGACGCCCGCCGCCACGACCCCCGCCGCCACGACCCCCGACGGCGCGATCCCGGCCGCCTTCCTCGGCACCTGGCAGGGCACGCTGGGCAGCGAACAGACCTTCCTCAGACCGGACTTCACGATCGTCCTCGGCCAGGGGCGGCCGAACGACCCGGTCGCCCGGATCCACAACAACGGCGGGGCCGGCACCCGCTACTGCGATGCCGTCGCCGACCTCGTCCAGGCCACGGCGGACCGGGTGGTCCTGCGCACCGCGCCGATGAACTCGCTGAGCGGCTGCACCGCCGACCCGCACGACCAGGTGTACTCCCGCAACCCGGACGGCAGCCTGCACCTGCTGGTCGGCGGCTTCTCGGGCGACCTGCGCAGGAAGTGACCCCGTGCCGCCCGCGCGGCGGGGAGCCCGCCGGGCGGCACCGCGCCCCGGAGGGCGCCACCAGAGCGCCCGGAACCACGCTCGACGGGCACTTGAGGAATCCGGCCCGTGCCCGCGGACGCAACTAGGGTGCGACGCATCAACCCCACCATTCCGCGCATTCGAACACCTGCCCGATCCTCGGGCATGCGTCCACACCCGCCGACCCGTCCACCGTCCTCCGAGCCGTCCACCGTCCACCGACCCGCGCACGAAAGGAGAACCGCCATGCAGCTCAAGGTCCTGGGCCCCCTCACCGCCGACCTCAACGGCATCTCCGTCGTCCCCTCCGCCGGCAAGCAGCGCCAGATCCTCGCCCTCCTCGCGCTCTACCCCAACCGGATCCTGCCCACAGCCACCCTGATCGAGGAGATCTGGGGCGACGACCCGCCCAGACAGGCGCTCACCACCATGCAGACCTACATCCTGCAACTGCGCCGCCGCATCACCCACGCCCTCGGCCCGACCCCGCACACCACCGCCAAGGACGTCCTCACCACCCGCCACGGCGGCTACCAGCTCACCACGCACCCGGACAACCTGGACGTCCACACCTACAACCTGCTGACCACCCAGGGCCAGCACGCCTTCAACCACGGCCACGACCACCAGGCCGCCACCCACTTCCGCCAGGCCCTCGCGCTCTGGCACGGCCCGGCCCTGGTCGACGTCCGGCCCGGACCGATCCTCACCATCGAGATCATGCGCCTGGAGGAGAGCCGGCTGATCACCCTGGAACGCCGCATCGACACCGACCTGCGGCTCGGCCGGCACAACGAGCTGATCCCCGAACTCACCCACCTGACCCACCAGCACCCGCACCACGAGGGCCTGCACGCCCAGGCCATGGTCGCGCTCTACCGGGCCGGCCGGCAGAGCAGCGCCCTCACCGCCTACCACCACCTGCGGCACCGGCTGACCTCCGAACTCGGCATCCAGCCCTCCCCGCACCTCCAGCACCTGCAGCACGCGATCCTCACCCTGGACCCGACCCTCAACACGCCCACCACGGCCCACCCGACCACGTACAACCTGTACCCGGCCTGAGCACCGCCCGGACGGCCGTCCCCGCCGCCCTCTCCCAGCCCTCACCCACAGGACGCGTCATGACCACCGCACCCGAGCAACCCCTCGCCCTGATCACCGGCGGCACCCGCGGCATCGGCCTGGCCATCGCCCGCGAACTCGGCAGCCGCGGCCACCGTGTCTTCATCTGCGCCCGCACCGCCGAGCACATCGACGAGGCGGTGGACACCCTGCGCGGGGAGGGCCACCAGGCCGCCGGCACCACCTGCGACGTCCGCGACCCGGCCCAGGTCGCCGAACTGATCCGGAACGCGGTGGCCGAGCACGGCCCGATCACCGTACTGGTCAACAACGCCGGACGCACCGGCGGCGGGCCGACCGCGACCACCACCGACGACCTGTGGTACGACGTCATCGACACCAACCTGAACGCCGTCTTCCTGGTCACCAGGGAGACCCTGCGGCACGGCCACATCACCAGCACCGCGCACCCGCGCATCATCAACATCGCGTCCACCGCCGGGAAGCAGGCCGTCACCCTGGGCGCGCCCTACACCGCCAGCAAGCACGCCGTGATCGGCTTCACCCGGGCCCTGGCCAAGGAACTGGCCCCGACCGGGACCACCGTCAACGCGATCTGCCCCGGCTACGTCCAGACCCCGCACACCACCCGCATCCACCACGAGTACGCGACCGCCTACAACACCACGCCCGAGACCATCCACCAGCACTTCCAGACCCACATCCCGCTCGGCCGCTACACCACACCCGAGGAGGTCGCCTCGCTGGCCGGCTACCTCACCTCGCCGACCGCCGCCAGCATCACCGCCCAGGCGCTCAACGTCTGCGGCGGCCTCGCCACCCAGTAACCCCGGCGCGATCCTGGCCGGCCCACGGGAAGGACTCGGGCTCCGGTGCCCGCTGATCAGCGATGACGAACCGTCAGTTCTCCAGTGCACCCGTCACCTTGCTGGTGTCCGGCGCTCCCGCGCCCGAGCCCTGCCTGCCCGCGGCCCGGCCGCCGAGACCGCTCGACGCGGGAGCGGTCAGCGCCGCCCTGGCCCGGACGGCGGCCCGTCCCCACCGGTCACCCGCCCGGCCCGCCCGGATGCCGGAGTTCCTGCTGGCCGAAGTGCACCGGGCGTACGAGCCGGACGTGCTGCGCGCCGCGCTGCGGACCGTCGCACCGGACGCCGCCGGGGACCCGCTCTGGCAGCGGACCGCGGACGGCCCCGAGGCCCTCGACCGGGTGATCACCGAACTCGGCCGCAGCCTGGCCGACGGGCCCCGGCTGCGCGCCGTCCTGGTCGAGGACCGGCCGGACGGCGACGGCCGGACACGGCTCTTCGTCGGCATCGCGCCCGGGCCGCCCGGCCGCGCCGTCGAACTGCTGGACGAGCTGCGGGAGGCGCTGGCACACCCGCCGGAGCCCGTCACCGTGCCCACCAGCGCACTGCAACGGGAGCTGCTCGGCCAGGTCCTCGACCGGCCGGACCACGGCGGCCGGCACGTCGAACAGCTCTCCTGGAACTGGCACGGACCGCTGGACACCGAGCGCTTCACCGCCGCCTGGCAGTCCGTCATCGACCACGAGACGGTGCTGCGCGCCGCCTTCGACTGGGACGAGACGGACACCGGCGAATCCTGGATGGTGCTGCACGACCGCGCCGCCCCCGAGGTGACCCGGCACCCGCACGGCACCGCCGACTGGGAGGAACTGCTCGCCGCCGACCGCCGGCGCGGCTTCGACCTGCGCCGCCCCGCCCTGCTGCGCGCCACCCTGCTCGACGCCCCGCCGGACGCCGAGGAGGGACCCGCCACCCGGGTACTGCTCAGCTACCACCACGCGATGCTGGACGGCTGGAGCGTGCGCCTGCTGCTCCAGTCCTTCTACCGCGCCTACCTGACCGGCGGCGTCCTGCCCGGCGGCGAACGCCGCCCGGACGTCCGCGACCACGCCCGCTGGCTGCACGACCAGGAGACCGGGCCCGCCCGGCAGTTCTGGTCCACCCGGCCGGCGGCCACGGCCGTCCTGCCGCTCACCCCCGACCCGCGCCGGCGCGGCAGCGGCCGGGCCCGGCGCCGGCTCACCCCGTACGAGGCGGTCCGGCTGCGCGGCTGGGCGGCGGCCTGGGGAGCGGGCGAGAGCAGCGCCCTGCAAGCCGCCTGGGCGCTGCTGCTGTACCGGGCCGCGCAGTCCGGCCGGCCGCGCCGCCCCGCCCGGCCGGTCCGGGTCGGCTTCGCGGTCACCGTCTCCGGCCGGGGCATCCCGCTGGACGGCATCGACCGGCTGCCCGGCGCACTGCGCAACCCGCTGCCGATCTCGGTCCGGGTCCACCCCGGCACCACCGTGCCGCAGCTGCTCGCGGCGCTGCGCGACGGGGTGCTCGACCTCGCCTCGTACGAGTGGGTCTCGCCCGGGCAGGCGCGGCGCTGGACGGCCGGCGCGCGCGGGCAGCGGCCCAACAGCCTGATCGTGCTGGAGCACCAGCCGACCTCCCCGCACCACCTGCGGCTGGAGACCGACCTGGCCGCGCACGGCATCCACGTCGAGAGCCCGACGCCGTCCGGCACCTTCACCTCCTACCCGATCACCCTCACCGCCCACTACGACGCCACCGGCGGCCTGGTCCTCACCGCCACCCACGACCGCGCCCTGCTCGCCGACCGGGACGCCGTCGAACTCCTCAGCCAGAGCGCCCACCTGCTGCGCACCTTCCCGGACCTGCCGAGCGGGCTGGGCACCACCGAGGTGCTGCGCTCCGCGCTCGCCGGGACCCGGGCACTCCGGCCGGGCGGCGCCGACCACGGGTCCGCGCCCGCACCCCCGGACGCCCCGGATGCCGGGGACGCCACGGACACCACGGACGCTGGGGACGCCACGGACGACGACGGCCCGACGGTACGGCTCGACGTGCTGCGCCGGGCCTCCCGTCCGGGCGCCGGCTGGGTCCTGCTGCTGCCCCCGCCCGGCGCCCCGCACACCCCGTTCCCCGGCGCCGCCCGGGGCTGGCCCGGCCCGCAGGCCCTCGGCGTGCTGCGCGCCGCCGACCACGACCCGCCCCCGGCCGCCTACCGCCCGGTACTCGGCCCGCTGCTGGAGTCGGGCGCGCCGGTCGCGCTGGTCGCGCCGCCGGGGCTGGGCGTCACCGCGTACGAGATCGCCCGGCTCGGGGCCCCGGCCGAGCCGCCGCTGGTGGTGCTGCTCGGCGCGGAGGAGGACCTGGCGGCGGTCGCCGCGCTGCTGGGCGGGCACCCGTAGCGGGAACGGCCGTGGGTCGGTCCCCCACGCCGGCACTCGGACGCGCGGGCCGGGCGGCGCTACGGTGGGCCCGTGGCCCGTTTCGTCCTGACCCGCCGTTCCCCGCTGCCCCCGGCCGTCTGCTGGGAGCGGCTGACCGCCTGGCCCCGGCACGGGGACCGGGTGCCGTTCACCCGGGTCGGCGTCGCCCGGGGCACCGGCCGGGAGGTGGGCGATGTCGTCCTGGCCCGGACGGCCCTCGGACCGCTGCGGTTCGACGACCCGATGGAGATCGTCGAGCTGTCCGTTCCCGGGCCCGGGCGGGACGGCCTGTGCCGGCTGGCCAAGCGCGGCCGGCCGGTGCGCGGCGGGGCCGTGCTGCGGGTCCGGGCGGTGGAGGGCGGCAGCGAGGCGGTCTGGGCGGAGGAGCTGCTGATCGCCGGCCTGCCCTGGTTCCTCGATCCGCTGGTGGCGGGGGCCGGCCGCCTGGTCTTCGGGCGGGTGCTGGACCGGCTGCTACGGGCGTAGCCCCGCCGGCCCGGGAACGGATCCGGGAGCGCGGCCCGGGATCCCGGGCGCCTACCGCCCGGCCGCGCGCCAGGCCAGGTACTGCTGGCGGACGTACCCGCGCGGGTCGCCGTCGGCGGTGACGCCGTCGTGCTCGGCCAGCCGCCCGGCCGTGAACAGGGCCGCCGCCACCCGCTGGGCGTCCGCGTCCCCCTGGTCGAGCGCCAGCCGGTCCTCCAGCGCGGCGCGGCGCAGCAGTCGGGCGCGCCGCCGCCGGATCGGCTCGTTGCCGCGGTGCCGGTACGCGTCCAGGTCCCGGCCCTCGTCGGCGGTGCCGGGCGCGTCCGCGTACGCCTGCTCCGGGGTGGGCACCGGCCCGACCGGCACGGTGCGCACGGGCGGGGGCGGGAGCGGTGGCAGCCCGTGGGCGGCGAGCACGGCGTTCGCGAACTCCGGCCGGTCGACGGGCAGGCCGCGTCGGCCGAACAGGGCGAACAGCTCGGCGAGGGCGCGCGGTTCACCGCCGCGCGGCCGGTCCTCGTCGGTGGTCACGAGTTCGCCGAGGAGGGGGCCCCAGAGCCGGCCGGGCGGGTCGGCCAGGCGCAGCCGGAGCCGGAGCCGGTGCGCGCCGGTCTCCGGCTCCTCGTCGAACTCCATGGCCAGTCCGCGGAGTTCGGCCCAGCTGTAGCGCTTGGGGACCAGCAGGACGACCACGGCGAGGCCGGTCTCCTTCTCCCGCAGCCGGAAGGTGTGCGGTACGCCGAGGGTCACCGCCGCCACGATCGCCGCGCCGGTCAGCAGGGTCGGGCCGACGCCCACGGCGCCGGTCTCGTTCAGCACGATCACCGCGGCCAGGGCGAGCAGGCACCCGACCCCGATGATGTCCACCCGCCGCCGCATGAACGCCAGCCGTACCGTCGTCATCCCGCCCCTCCCCGTACGTCGCTCCCAGCCTCATGGTCGCCGTCCGGCCCGGACAAGCGCGGGCCCGCAGCTGTGACGGCCCCGTGACGAACCCGCCGCCCGTGGAGGAGGCCCGTGGCCGGGCCCCCGTGGCCGGGCCCCGGTGGCCCGCACTACCTCCCCCGCAGCCGCCGCACCAGGTCGCGGGCGGCGTCCGGCCAGTGCGGGTGGTCGAAGGTGAAGCCGGCGTCGAGCAGCCGGGTCGGCACCACGCGGCGGCTCTTCAGCAGCAGTTCGCTCTCGGAGCGGACGGCGAACGCGCCGAGTTCGGCCATCCAGCGGGTGGCGGGCAGGGCGAGCGGCATGCCCCAGGCCGTCCGCAGGTCGCGCATGAACTCGCGCTGGGGCAGCGGGTCCGGGGCGGCGAGGTTGACCGGCCCGGCCAGGTCCTGGTGGGCGATCAGGAAGTCGACGGCGCGGGCGAAGTCGTGCTCGTGGATCCAGGAGACGTACTGCGCGCCGCCCGCGATCGGGCCCCCGGCGCCGAGCCGGGCCAGCCAGGACAGCGAGTCGAAGGCGCTGCCGCGCTCGGGGCCGAGGAGGACGGCGGTGCGCAGCGCGACCCTGCGGGTGTGCGGGGTGTCGGCCCGCGTCTGGGCGAGCTCCCAGGCCCGGGCGATGTCGATGCTGTACTGCCAGGAGGCCGGGGCGTCGGGCTCGCCGCCGCCGATCAGGCCGTCGTGCTCGTCGTTCGGGGCGTCGTGCCGGTGGGCGTAGAGGGTGGCGGTGCTCATCTGGAGCCAGACGGCGGGCGGGCGGGCGGCTGCGGCGACCGCCTGGCCGACGACCGTGGTGGAGTCCACCCGGGAGTCCATCATGGCGCGCCGGTTGTCTTCCGTGTAGCGGCAGTTGACGCTGCGCCCGGCGAGGTTGACGACGACGTCGCTGCCGTCGACCTCCGCCGCCCAGGCCCCGAGCGTGCGCCCGTCCCAGCCGACCTGCCGGGGCCGGGTGGGCCTGCGGGTCAGCGTGACCACCTGGTGTCCGGCGGCGGTCAGGCTGCGGTCGAGCAGCGTCCCCAGGGCTCCGGAACCTCCGGGAATGACGATTTTCATGGGCTCCCCCTCGTGCCTCGACAGCTCCGAGCAGCGTAACCCACACTTCTGAACGTGTTCAATTATCCTGCCCGAAACCCCGAGGCCCGGCCCCCCGGCCCCCGAGCCCCGGAGCCCCGGAGCCCACGAGGGTGCGCAGAGCGGACCGGCGGCCCCCGCCGTGCGCGGAGACCGCCGGTTCCTCAGCGTGGGCCCGTCACTTCCGGTCCGCGTGGGCGGCGTTCGCCTCCTGGATCTTCTTCCAGGACTTCGGCTCGGCCGGCAGCTGCCCGTCGGCCCGGCCCGCGCCCGGCGCCAGGGAGGCGACGGCCCCGGCGCCCGCCGGCGACGGCCCGACGGCGGGCTTGCCGGGGGTGAACAGCCAGGTGTTCAGCAGGTCGCCGAGCTTCTTGCCGGAGACCTTCTCCGCGTACGCCTGGAACTCCGGGATGGTGGCGTTGCCGTAGCGGCGCTCGGTGGGCCAGCCCTTGAGGATCCGGAAGAACGTCTCGTCCCCGACGGTGTTGCGCAGCGCCTGGATGGCGACCGCGCCGCGCTGGTAGACCGCCAGGGAGAACTGGTGCTCCTCTCCCGGGTCGCCCGGCTTGACGCTCCAGAACGGGTCGGAGGCCGGGCGCGAGGCGTAGATGTAGTCGGCCAGTTCCTGCGCGGTGCCCTCGTTCTCGTGCTCGGACCAGAGGAACTGCGCGTACTGGGCGAAGCCCTCGTTGAGCCAGATGTCGCTCCAGCGGGAGAGCGAGACGCTGTCGCCGTACCACTGGTGGGCCAGCTCGTGCACGACCACCGACGTGTTGGATCCGCGCGCGAAGAGCCCGGACCCGTAGAAGACCCGGGTCTGGGTCTCCAGGGCGCCGCTGCTCCCGATGTTGGGCACGACGCCGCCGACCGAGCTGAACGGGTACGCGCCGAAGTAGCCGCTCAGCCAGTCCACCAGCTCGCCGGTGCGCTCCACGCTCGCCTTGGCCGCGTCCGCGTTGTCGCCGAGGTCCTTGCTGTACGCGTTGTAGACCGGCAGCCCACCGGCCGTGGTGTCCGTCGTGATGTCGAACTTCCCTATCGCCAGGGTCGCCAGGTAGGTGGCCTGCGGCTTGTCCTCGCGCCAGCTGAAGCGGGTCCAGCCGGCCTGGGAGGAGGTGCCGGTCAGGATGCCGTTGCTGATCACCTGGGTGCCGTTCGGCACCTGCACCGAGACGTCGAAGGTGGCCTTGTCGCTCGGGTGGTCGTTGCTCGGGAACCACCAGCCGGCCGACACGGGCTCGCCGGCCACCGCCGCGCCGTCCGGGGTACGGCGCCAGGCGGTGTAGCCGCCGTACTTCTCCACGGTCGACGGCACGTCCTTGTAGCGCACCACCACGGTGGCCTGGCTGCCCTTGGCGAGCGGCCGGGCCGGGGTGATCTCCAGCTCCTGGTCGCCACTGGTGGCGAAGGTCGCGAGCCGCCCGTTGACCCGGACCTCGGAGACCTTCAGCGCGAAGTCGAGGTTGAACCGCGACAGGTCCTGGGTGGCCGTGGCCAGGATGGTCGTGGTGCCCTCCAGCTCGTCGGTGGCGGGCTGGTACTTCAGCCGGATGTCGTAGTGCGAGACGCGGTACCCGCCGTTGCCCAGGGTGGGGTAGTACGGGTCCCCCAGGCCGTCCGCACCCGGCTGGAAGCCGGAAGCCGAGGCGGGGACGGCCAGGAACAGGCTCAGGGCACCGGCAGCGGAAACGATCAACCTCTTGCGCACGTGGTCCTCCAGGGATCACCGGAACGATCGGGTCGGATCGATCCTTGTCCCAACGACCCCTCGCCCGCTCCCCGTTTGTGAGAACTCGGTGAAAAAATACGACGGTACGACGGCTCGCGAAGCCCAAGGCGCAAATCGCCGGACGCTCCGTCAGCCGTGCCCGCCGTGAAGGGAGTTCGACTCCCCGGGCCCGGCCGGCCGGCGCCGCCGAAGGCGCGGACCGCGCACCCCCGGCAGGCAAGGCCCCGCGTCCGACGCACTCGAACGAAGACCCTGCCTGTCGCGTACGGCTGCGACCACCCGGTCAGGACCGGGTCGGACTGCCCCCGGCGTGCGCCGGGCCGTCAGCCGGGTCGATCAACCGCCGCTCTTGCGGCGGAAGTTGCGCTTGCCGCCCACCGCGCCGTGGGCGCCGTGGATCTTCGAGTCGCCGCTCGGGCCGCCGGCCGCGCCGTCGGACCTGGCGCCGTGCTTGCGCTCCAGGGCGGCGAGGAACCGGGCCTTGACATCGTCCTGGGCGGCGGGCGCGGGAGCCTCGGCGGCGGGCGCGTTCTCCGGGCTCTCAGTGCTCTCGGGGTGCTCGGATGACTCTACGTCGCTGCTCATGCGGAACCTCTTCCTCGGGGGGTGGTGGCGGTTGACGCCTCCAGGCACACCATGTCATGCCCGGGCGCCCCGTCCGCGCGCGGTACCGATCCTGTACGGACGGAACCCGCGCCCGCCCCCGCCCTCCGGGCCCGGCCGGACGCCTCCGGCGGGGCGCGGAGGGGCACCCGCGAGCAGGAGCGGCCCGGGGCGGGACGCCCGGGCTCAGGCCCGGACGGGGTGGACGAGGGCCTGCCAGGCGCCGTAGCCGCCGAGGAGGTCGGAGACGTCGGCGCGGCCGTGGTGGCGCAGCAGGCTGGCGGCGATGGAGGAGCGGTGGCCGCCGGCGCAGTGGACGACCAGGGGGCGGTCGGCGGGGATCTCCCCCAGGCGCTGCGGGAGCTCGGCCAGGGGGATGTGCAGGGATCCCTCGATGGATCCCGTTTCGCGTTCTCCGCAGGTGCGCACGTCCAGGACGGCGGGGGGCCGCTCGTCGGCGAGGGCGGCGCGGAGCCGGTCGGCGGTGAGGCGGCCGGCGGGGACGACCTCGTCGGCGAGGGCGGGCAGCGCGTTGCCGGGGTTGCGCAGGTAGCCGGCGATGCGGTCGAAGCCGATGCGGGCGAGTCGGGTGACGACCTCGCCCTCGCGGTCCTGCGGGGCGATGATCGCGATGCTGCTGTCGGGGGTGAGGACGGTGCCGGCCTGTTCGGCGAAGCGGCCGTCGACGGGGACGTTGACGGCGCCCCGGAGGTGTCCCGCACCGAAGTCCTCGGGACTGCGGGCGTCGAGGACGACGGCACCCGCGGCGCGCGCCGCCTTGAAGCCTTCGGGGCACAGCGGCGCGGGGGCGTTCGTACGGTCGAGCAGCGGGCGGTCCCGCCGGTTGAGGGTGGCGTCGTGGCCGAAGTAGGCGGGGGCGGCGGCCTGGCCGGCGGTGACCAGGGCGACGAAGGTCCGCTCGTCCATCGGCGCGCAGGCGTAGTTGGTGGCGCGCTCGCGGCCGATGGTGGAGCGGCGGTCGGTGGAGAGGTTCTTGCCGCAGGCCGAGCCGGCCCCGTGCGCGGGGAAGACCAGCGTCTCGTCGGGCAGGCCGAGGAGCTTGCGGTGGACGCTGTCGTAGAGCATGGCGCCGAGTTCGGCGGCGGTGACGCCGACCGAGGCGAGCAGGTCGGGGCGGCCGACGTCGCCGATGAACAGCGCGTCGCCGGTGAGGACACCGTACGGGACGGTGTCGTCGGGCTGCTCGAAGACCAGGATGCTGATCGACTCGGGGGTGTGTCCGGGGGTCTCCATGATCCGGAGGACGACGTCGCCGAGTTCGATCCGCTCGCCGTCGGCGAGCTCGCGGATCGGGTACTCGGTCTCGGCCCGCCGCCCGTAGCCGATCCAGGCGCCGGTGCGGGCGGCGAGTTCGAGGTGGCCGGCCAGGAAGTCGGCGTGGAAGTGGGTGTTGATGACACCGACGACGGTCAGGCCGCGCGCCGTGGCGTCGGCGAGGTACTCGTCGACGTCCCGGCGGGGGTCGACGATCACGGCCTGGCCGGTGGTCTCGTCGGCGATCAGGTAGGAGGCCTGGGAGAGGCAGTCGAGGTAGTACTGGCTGAAGATCACGGGGTGGTCTCCTCGTCGGGGCCGGGCGCCGCAGCGCGGTCTTGATACCCCCCTCGGTATGGGCGGCGGCCTGCTCGCACCATGGGGCAGATACGGGCGGGGGTATCGCGGAACGATTTCGATAATACCCCCGGGGGTACTATGGTGGGCGTCGAGGGGGCCCGGCCGCCGCCTCCCGGTCAGCACCGGCGGGGCCGGGGAAGCGAAGCGCCCGCCGCCGCACCCGGACCACCGGGCCCGGACGGACAGCCGGGGCGCCCCCGATCCGCCGGAACCGCCGCGGTCCGGCCCGCACCACTGGAGAGACCCTTGCGCCAGCTCCCGCCTGCCCCCGGACCGAACCGGACCGCACCGCACCGCACCGGGCGGACCGCCCAGGGCCCGAACCCGCCCGGGCAGACCACCCCCGCCCGGGCCCACGAGCTCGCCCGCACCGCGACCGCCGTCCTGCTCGACGTCCGGGAGGCCGCCGAGTTCACCGCCGGCCACGCCCCCGGCGCGCTCCACCAGCCGCTGATCGCCCTGGCCGCCGGCGTCCCGCTGCCGCCCGAGGCGGCCGGGCGGACCGTGCTCGCCCTCTGCCGCTCCGGCAACCGCTCCCGGTACGCCGCGGAGCTGCTCGCCGGGCGCGGCGTCGAGGTGCTGAACGTGGCCGGCGGCATGGACGCCTGGGCGCGGGCCGGGCTGCCGGTCACCACGCCCGCCGGCGGCACCGGGCACGTGATATGACCACGCTGATCCTGGCGCTCGCCGCCGGCGCGGTGGTCGGGCTCGCGCTGGGCGGACTCGGCGGGGGCGGCAGCATGCTCGCCGTGCCCGCCCTGGTCTACCTGCTCGGCTTCAGCCCGGCCCTGGCCACCACCGCCAGCCTGGTGATCGTCGCCGCGACCTCGCTGACCGGGCTGCTCGCCCACGCCCGGGCGGGCCGGGTCCGCTGGCGCACCGGCGCCCTGTTCGCCGCCGCCGGACTACCCGCCGCCGCGGCCGCCGGGGCCCTGTCCGCACACCTGCCGGGTGCCCTGCTGACCGGCGCCTTCGCCGTCCTCGCGGCGCTCGCCGCCTGGCGGATGCTGGCGCGGCCCAAGGCCGGCCGGCCGGAACGGTCCGCCGCCGGAGCCGCGCGTTCGACCGCGACGGGCGCCGGGCTCGGCGCCGTCACCGGGCTGCTCGGCGTCGGCGGCGGCTTCCTCGCCGTCCCCGCCCTGGTCTCGGTGCTCGCCTTCGGCATGGCCGAGGCGGTCGGCACCAGCCTGCTGGTCATCACCGCCAACTCCCTCGCCGCCCTGCTGCCCCGCCTCGGCGCCGCCGGCGCGATCGACTGGGCCGTGGCCGCGCCGTTCACCGGGGCCGCGATCCTCGGCGCCTGGGACGGCAAGCGGCTCGCCGACAAGCTCAGCGGGCGGACCCTGCAGAAGGCCTTCGCCGTCGCCCTGCTCGCCGTCGCCGTGCTGATGCTGGTCACCACGCTGAGCTGACGGCCGGGCCCGGGCCGGGCGGGCTTCCCCACCTCCCGCCCTCCCCCGGCCCGCCCTCCCTGCGCTCCGCCCCCTCCGCTCCGGCCTACCCCCGCTCCGCATATAATATAAGGCCTCCCCCCGCTCCGTGACTGATCTCTTGC